>CAYONE010000034.1:0-18201 GCA_964405245.1 uncultured Paludibacter sp. | reverse complement strand
GCAAGGCGATCGGCAAGTGTTTTAATCAGAATGGATGTGTACATGTCATCTTCCTTTTCGAATTTTTCGGCAAAAGCTTCGGCGCCTGTTACCGTGTTGGCAAACACTCCTACCCAATCGTTTTCAGTACGCAGAAAATCGGCCAATGAGTAACAAAAACCATCGGTTGCGGGAATTTGCTGCCTGAGTGTAGGAATTTTTACAGTTTCGTTTTCAAAGTCTATAAAAATATCTTCGTCCGATGAGTGTGCGGGAAAAATGCCAACAACTGCATTTATGGTAACAATTTTTTCATCGAGAAACCGATGGAGCATTTCCTGAGCATCTTTGTAAAGTTTCAGCGCTTCTTCGGCTTTAGCGCGTTCACTTTCAGGAAACTTTTGCAGCCAGCCTAGTTTGCACGAACCACAATCGCATACAGTGTGAATATCGTCGTACTTACCGTTAAGACGCCACGCCATAAAGAAAAAAGTCCAGTGAATAAACGGAACTATTTCTCTGATATTAATGTCATTGAATCGGGTAATTCCCGGAGTATTTGGTTTCATATTACATTCGCTTAGTCCCCTTCTGAGGAGGGGAAAGTGCAAAAAAGAAGTGAAATGAAAAAAGATATTTCGCTGAAATTTTCTTAAATTTTCGTTCTTAACTGTCTGCCCCCCAGCCCCATAAAGGGGGAGTTTTGTAGCAACGATTAGCATTTGTGTGTTTAAAGTTGGCGGTTCTTCTGCGAAAACTACATTTTATCACACTGCAATTTTTGAGAACATGCGAAATAAAATACATACTAAAGTGTTGAGTAGTTATCTTAATTCTCCTAATTCCCTGTTTCCTTATTTTCTTTCTACAACATCAACAAACTTACCGCCATTACAGCCAAACCTGCCACAAAACCTGAAATAGAGTAATGATGTTCTCCGTATTTTTCGGCGCTTGGGAGCAGTTCATCTACCGAAATAAAAACCATAATCCCGGCTACGCCAGCCATTAGCACACCCAGCGTTAAGTCATTCAGAAAAGGCTTTAGAATAAAGTAACCAATTAGTCCACCTAATGGTTCAGCCATACCCGACGAAAGCGACAACCAGAAAGCTTTTTTCCGGTTTCCTGTGGAATAATAAATGGGAATTGAAACCGCAATACCTTCCGGAATATTGTGAATAGCAATTGCTATAGCAATAGGAATTGCAACTTCAGGAGAAATCATCGCCGAAGAAAATGTGGCGATACCTTCAGGAAAATTATGAATGCCTATTGCTAAAGCCATCATTATACCCATTCTTTTCAAGTGTTTTTCTTTCTGACCTGAAATTTCCTCTATAGAATGAACTTCATGAGGATTTTCAGCTGATGGAATCAACATATCAATAATAAATATCAGCGCGATACCGCCGAAAAAAGATAACACTGTCAACAAATCAGCATTACTACTTCCGTGCGAAGAAAAAAAAGCGCTTGCCTGCGGGAAAATCTCTACAAATGACACGTATATCATCACTCCTGCTGAAAATCCAAGGGATGTTGACAGGAATTTGGTATTGGTTTTATTTGTAAAAAATGCAAGTGCGCTACCTATACCAGTACTCAAACCGGCAAATAAAGTAAGTCCTAATGCAAAAAGAACATTGTTTGTTTCCATAAACCCATTCAATGAATTTTAAGTTTTACTAAATACAAAATTAAACGAAAAAGTTGTAAGTTTGCAGTAATGTATAATTTTTCAGAAATCTAAGTCAATATGAAACGATTCATTTTATTTACTTTTATTTTTATTGGGATGTGTGAATTTCTTGTTTCACAAAACAAAAACACAGCACCTATGGTTCTGAACAAGTTTGAAACAATTCAACTTCTGAAACCTGATACAATAGGTGGGAAGCCTTTGATGGTTGCAATAAAAAGCCGTAAAACTGACCGGCAGTTTCAACAAAAAAATCTTTCGTTAAAACACTTATCAGATATTTTATGGGTTGCCAATGGTGTAAACCGCACGGATGGAAAACGTACTGTACCTTCGGCAATGGCGCTTTACCCATTGCAAACTTATGTGCTTCTTGCCAATGGTATATATCTTTACAATCCAAAGAAACACATTCTTGAACCGATTGTTCAGGGAGATTTTCGCGAACTGGCAGGCAAACAGGATTTTGTAAAAACTGCTCCGCTTAATTTGGTTTTTATTGCCGACTATAAGGCTTATGAAGGAGCACGGAAAGTGGAAGAATCGCGCCGATTGTGGCTGGCTTCGCTCGATGCAGGTCATTGCACACAAAATGTGTATTTGTATTGCGCATCCGAAGGTTTAAAATGTGTAGTTCGTGCAGGTGCTCAGGAAGCTGAATTACTCAAACTTCTGAAACTCGACAGCAAATATCAGTTTATTGTTGCACAAACTGTTGGGTATTGAATTTAGGTTTCGGGGTTCGGGTTTTGTATTTTGTATTTTGTATTTTGGCGTTATAAGGCAGAGACAAGGCATGCCTTGTCTCTACATAGAAATCCTGAACAAATTCTTTCATTTCTTTACAATTTCCAAATCTATACGACCAAGATAAAGTCCGCTTTTAGCCATTTGAGCAATAATTACAGGCTTGCCATCGGCGTTATTTGTACGGGTATTTTCGAGCATGGTGTGAGAATGCCCGCCAATAATTACATCGATATATCTGGTTTTTTTAGCTAATCTGAAATCGTTGATTTCAATTTCTGTTGAATCCGAGCCCAAATGCGAAAGACAAATTACCACATCGCAGTTTTTAAGTTTTTTTAATCTGAAAGCTGTTTTTTTTGCCACTTTTACCGGATCGTTGTATTTCATTCCTGTATAATTTTTCCCAAAAATTAAACTCTCAGGATTTACACCAAGTCCGAAAATTCCGATTTTAACTCCGTCGCGATACGTAATAATGTAAGGTTGCACATAACCTTTAAGGGCAGTTTTGCTTACATCGTAATTTGCTGAAAGAACAGGGAATTGAGCTTTGCGCAATGCGCTAACCAATGAATCTATACCATTGTCGAATTCGTGATTTCCAAGCGTTACAGCATCGTACTGCATACGGTTTAACGCTTCGATTTCAACATGTCCGTTGAAAAAATTAAAATATGGCGTTCCCTGCCAATAATCGCCGGCATCAAGCAATAATACATTTTTTTCTTCAGCACGTATTTTCTGAATCATTCCAATGCGCCGCGCATAACCTCCCATATTGGCATTACTCGACTGGTTTTTATCGGTAGGCTCAACCTGACTGTGCGTATCGTTGGTATGCAGAATTACGAGTTTTTGAGTTTGCTGCGCCGAAAGCTGAACCGCAAAAACGAATATTGTGATAGCAATAATTATACTTTTCTTTTTCATATTAAACGATATTATTATTGGGTTACAATTACTATGCGACCTTCGATAGCGGCATTAATTTTTCTGCCCTGAGCTGTTTCATTTTTGATATAATCGAGCAACATATCACGGATTTTTATATTAGTAAATTCCGATTTTATGTTTTGCGCCAATGGCTCCATTTTATCATTACCCGCAGCCAGATAATCGTTGGTAGCTATGGTGTACGTTTTTTTCAAATCGATAGGCACACCTCCGATAAGAATATTTTCGGCTCGTCCTTTTCTGATTTCAAATGTAAGTCCTGAAACGCCTTGTCCGCCTATAGCTGCGAAACTCTGAAGCAAAGCATTCAGTTTATCACCCTTGAGCCAAACAATCACCAATTCGTTTTCGAAAGGCATCAGTTCAAAAACTTTACGTACCGTAATATCGCCTTTTGGCACCGAAGTACGCAATCCACCAAGATTTACAATTGCTATATCAACCGGAAATTTCATGTATTCCGAAGCAGTTTTTTTATAAACATCGGCGCTGAAATTTGATAACAAGCTTTCAGGTTTATGAGCGCGCATTGCAACTTCAGTTTGCCCTATTACCTCATTCATCTGCGCATTCATTTTATCCTGAAGCGGTTTTAAATAAGCAAGATATAAACGATCGGCAATTTTATCTACCGTGCTATCGAGTGGGATTTTGTACGAAGTGGAGTTCGTTATGGCATATTTAGGCGATGTACATGCGAATGAAATCGCAAGTAAAGCAACAAAAACATATTTAAGAAACTTCATAATTTATCGGAATTAATTGAATGACGAAGATACAATTTTTTTTGGAAAAAGGTATCTACAACAAACATGGTCTACACATTCGTTAAACAAATTCATTGAAATGATATTTATTTCAACAAAAAATCAGACTTACAACATTGAGTAAGCCTGATTTTATTATTAAGAAAATATCTTTATACTGAAATTATTTTATGCTCAGTTTTTGAGTATATGTTGCTTTGCCCTGACGCGCTACAAAAATATAAAGACCTTTATTTAAATCGGAAACATTTATTGTTTCAAGTTCAAAATTATTTACTGTTTTATTTACTACTGCGCGACCTGAAATATCTAAAATTTCGATAGAAGTAACTCCGACAAACTCTGGTAATTCAACAATAACTTCATAAGTTGCAGGGTTTGGATACAATTTCAGATTGCTAACCTGCGAATTTGGATTAAACAATCCTGTAGGCACATACCAATAAGAACCGGTATTCAATACCGAACCTGAAGTTAAAGAAAATTTAGGAGCAGTGAGGTTGAAAGGATCTGTTACGCCTAATTCACTGTTTGAGGTATATTGCGCATTTTTAAACGATGCGGTGTTGTACCAAGTGGTTGCTGCTGCTTTATCCCAGGTTTGCGATGCAGGCACATCAATCGGAGTTGTCATTCCGGCAATTACACTGTTACGTACTTTTAAATCTCCTGATGTTGCATTTGCCTGTGTGGTGTTGCCATCGATATATAAACCGGTTGGCCAGCCTGCAAATACGGTATTGTAAACCTGCAATTTGCTGTTTCGGCGAATGTGTGCTGCACGGCGGTAAAGTGCGTTTACATTCGGTGTGCTTGCTGTTGCCAACGGGCCGTACAAACTTACATTACTGAAAATTGCTGATGTAAACGGTGAGTTTGTTGAACCTGTAGCATCGTTATCCGACTCGAAACCATTCGACTGACTTTGGTCAGCAACTTCCGGATCGCGTAAACCTACCGCATATTGTACCATTCCCGAATAACCGAAATCAGAATCAAATTCATCATCCCAACCACGTAAGGCTATCAAATGTTTTGCATTTACCGTTCCACCAAACCATTCGAATGAATCATCGCCGCAATAAGATACCTGAATATAATCCAATGTAGTTTCTGAGCCAACGCCACCCAACGTTAATCCGTTAATTTCGCTGTTGGTTACGAACTCAACACCTGAAAACTCAATACGTACATATTGTAAACTTCCCGAATTGTCGGCAGGATCTGTTCCTCCGTAAGTTGAGCCTACACCGCCTTCGATAGTTGCCGAACCTCCGGCTGTGTTTATCGGTGCTTTTCCGCAAAGAATTACGCCCCCCCAATCGCCATAAGTGCGCGAACCGGCTGCCTGATTCGATGTAAATACAATCGGTTCAGTTAATGTTCCGTTGGCAATAAGTTTTCCGCCTTTTTCTACTATTAACGACCCCTTGTTTGTTTTGTCACCGCGGATTACCGTTCCGGCTTCAATGGTCAGTGTTGCGCCATCTTTTACGTAAACCCAACCATTGAGCAAATAAACATTGTTCTTTGTCCATGTGGAATTGGTGGTAATATTACCTGCCGGAATTGTTACTGTGGTTGCAGGATATGCGGTGCTCTGTGGGTCGAAATTTGCCCAGCCGGCTGTCCAGTCGTAAGTGCCAAAAGCGCCGCGAAAATTCACTTTGTCAAAAAAACTGTTGTCGATGGATGGTTGTGCAAAAAGTACATTTGCTGCCATCATCAAAATTCCAAAAAGTAAATTCTTTTTCATTTTTGTTTGTTTTTGTTTAAAAATTATTTGCTTGAAAAAAATATTATCATAAAAAACTAATACCAGTTATAATTACTCCATAAACTTTATGAATTTAGTAACTTTATAAACTCTATAAACCAATTACAAACTCACAGCTACCCCAAGTTTAAACTGACGTCCGGGTTTAAATTTATTGGTAATCTGTTCACGAATTGCTGATTCGCCTGAGTCGGTCGTATATTTTTGAAACTGCTGAAAAATCACATCGCCATCCAAAGCATTTTTAATTCCAAATTTGATATTTACTTTTTCAAATATCTTTTTCTCAAGTGTAAAATCAGTGAATTAAAAGGCATTTCGTAGATGTGTGGTGTATTGATATCGCCAACAACTGCAATTCGCTTTCCTGCTTTATTAAACATAGCACTACCCATTAATCCAGTTTTTATATCGTTATAGTAAAAGCCAAAATTCATAATATAAGGCGATTGACCTTGTAAAACTCTTTCAGTTTCGCCCTCAGTAATCGAATCGGCTAAAATTACTGATTTGATTAATGAAGCATTTACAACCAATGTGATATTGCTTAAAAATTTCAGACTTCCCGATTTCTCGAATTCGTGCAAGCGTTTGCGTGCATCAAGTTCCAATCCATAAGATTGTGCTTTTTCGATATTGTGAAAAGTATAATTCCAACCCGATCCGGTTTGAAGTATTTTTGATTCAATCGGATCTTTGAAATGCTTGTAAAATACGCCCACCGAAACAATTTCTTCAGATGTAGGATACCATTCGAAACGGGTATCAACATTGGTAATATAACTGTTACGTACATCAGGATTACCGTAAATTGTTACGTTTTCCTCAAAATTGTAAAATGCAAAAGGTGAAACCTCGCGAAATTCCGGACGATTAATCGTTTTTCCTCCAGCAATACGGAACATCATTTTTTCGTTCAAATTAATGGTTGTATTTATCGAAGGAAAAATATTCAGGGTGTCGATATTTACATTTAAAGGATTGCTGTCGGTGCCGTCGCGTTTAAATCCGTTAAGTTTCAGATTGTTTTTTTCCACGCGCACACCGGCATACATATTGAACCATTTTGTAAATGGTAAACTCACAGCGACACACCCTGCTAAATTCTGATTTTCAGCATTATAATTATCGGCATTTTGAGATGCATCTAAAATGACAAGCCCGGATTTGTAATCTATTTTAGTGTTAATAATATTATTCACCGATTCAAACATTGCATCATCGAAAGCGCTTGTGTTGTTGTAACTATCAATAGCGCCATAATAAAAACGGCTTGCCGAACTTTTAGCATAGGTAAATACACGGCTCGAAAAATCTCTATGTTTCTTTTCGAAATAAGCTCCGGCTTTAATTTCCGGTTGAAATTGGTTAAAATTGATTTTTTGCGAAAAATTAAAACCTGTATTTATAATATCTTCCTTATTGTACATAAACAATCGTCCGAAAGCATCGGCGGCACCACGCGGAGAATAACTCATACCGAATTGGGCTTCAGGATCTTCACGGTCAGCGCTTGTCATTTTTACCCTGCGAATATCAGGCTGGTTTTTATTAGCAAAAGAATATCCTAAAACCCAATCGAATTTAGTGGCATTTGCATTAAAAGAGTGATTTCCTGCCAAATGACTCGAAACTGTTAAACGCGACTCATAACCCAATTCGTAAGAGCGTTCCAACTGCGCATTTGTATTTACACCTTCTTTTAATACAGTTCGGCTTGCACCCATATTATTGAAAATATTACGGAATTCTATGCGTTGGTTATCGCCAAATGTAAATGTCCAGTTTGACAAAGCCGTTAATCGAACTTTCGATTGATAGGACATTTGATTATATCGGTAAGAAGTATCAGGGTATGCCCAATAAGCAGCTCTGAAACCTTCTTCGGTATTATTTGTAGAATTATAACCAAGTGCAGTAACCGTTCCAATAGTAATTCCGCCCACGCTAAAGCGCCGGTTAAGGCTCATTTGTATATCAGCATCAGGTTTCGAAATGGTTTTATAAGGAGTCATTACTTTGTTAAACGACTGTGAAACCGCATTTATCTGATCGATTTTAGTTTGATCAACCTGATCGAATAAATCTTTAAAATCGGTGGTTGAAGGTACAGTTGATGGCACAACGCGTAATGAATTATCGAAACCTAACCAATCTGTTTTGCTTCCCTGACTTGTAAAGAAGGTTTTTCCGGTTGACAATTGATTATAACCAACTGATGCCGAAAATGAAAATCCGTTTTTATCAATCAAACTTTTCGTTTTAACGTTTATCATTGCTCCTGCAAAATCGGCAGGCAATTCGGGAGCGGGAGTTTTATAAATGAGGATATTGTCGATTTGTCCGCTGGGAATTACATCGAAAGAGAACGCGCGTACATCGCTTTCGCTACTTGGTGTGGACGAACCATTCAACCAAACAGAATTGTAACGTTCAGTTAATCCGCGTACAATTACAAATTTTCCTTCGCGAATGGTAACACCCGGAATTCTTCGAATAACTTCTGAAGCATCTTTATCCTGCGAGCGTGAAATTTGTTGAGAAGTAATACCGTTGGCAATTGTTAATCCTTGACGGGTGGCAGCAAGCATGGACAATTCAGTGTCGGAGCGACGTTGCGCTATTACTACCACATCCTGTATTTGGTTTGATGTAGGTTTTAGTTTTATCGTGAAATTAACCGTGGAATTTTTCGAGAGTTCTACTTTTTCGATATGTTTTTCGTAAGATATAAACGAGAAAACAAGATTATAACTTCCGTTGGCCACGTTTTTAATTTCGAAATTGCCATCGAGGTCGGTAACATTACCCATGGTTGTTCCCTGTAGCAGCACATTACAACCAATAATTGTTTCGTTAGTTTCAGAGTCAATCACAACCCCTTTTAACGTATTCTGAGCGTACGAAATTACGCTTAACACAATAAAAAATTGAAGAAAATAAAGTCTTTTAATCACAATAGTTTTATATAAAAAATTTCGAGAGCAAAATTAGATACCTCGTATTTTAATAGGGCTAAAACTTTATGAAAAATGTATTAAGATTCTGCTGTGATTGCATTACATAAGTATTGCAAAGCTGTTACATAGCAATTTATTTATCTGATATAAAGCACATTATAAATTATTATTTATTCAATATTGAGAACGATTACCTACCGGAAGGTTTCATTTTCTTAAATCCATCAGACAAGAATTGGTAGTATGGGTCGGCTGCATATCATTTCATCCGTCAGACCGGAAATAAGTTGGACGGTAGCGACAAAAAAATAGTTAAAATTATGTGTTATGTATCCCACATTATAAATATTGTAGCAAATCCGTTTTTTGGAAAATTATTGTAAATTTGTCCGGAGTTGAAAAAACAATAAAAAAACTGAACTGTAGAGTTAATTTAAAGGACAAAAAATGATAGATTTTAAAGAAAAAGCAAACCTGATTTGGAAAGTTGCTGACTTATTACGGGGAGATTATAAACAATCAGATTACGGAAAGATAATTTTACCAATGACAGTGCTTAGGCGTTTGGACTGTGTAATTACACCGACAAAGCAAAAGGTTTTAGACTATCTTCCAAAAATTGAAAAACTATCAGACAGCGCAAAGGATATAACATTGAATAAAGTTGCCGGACTTAACTTTCACAATCGCAGCAATTACGATTTTGCTAAAATCAAAGCAGACCCTAATAACACTGCTGCAAATCTTCGAAACTTCATAAACGGTTTTTCAACCGGAGCCAGAGAAATCATTGAGTACTTCGATTTTGACTCACACATTGACAGATTAGATGACCCAAAAACGGATTTACTTTATAAAATCGTTGAAGCTTTTGCTGGCATTGACTTGTCGGAGATGACGACAATGGAAATGGGCTATATTTTTGAAGAACTTATTCGTAAATTCTCAGAGCTTTCCAACGAAACCGCAGGGGAACACTTTACACCAAGAGAAGTTATAAAACTCATGGTAAACGTTTTGTTTGTGGATGAAAAAGACATTTTCAAAAAGGGAATTGTAAAAACTTTATACGATCCCGCTTGTGGAACAGGTGGAATGCTTTCGGTGGGCGAATCGTTTATAAAAGAACAGAATCCCGATGCAAAAATGGAAGTATTCGGACAAGAAATTAATCCTGAATCGTACGCTATTTGCAAATCGGACATGCTGATTAAAGGACAAAATCCTGCAAACATTAAGTTCGGCAACACATTTACAGTTGATGGACTTGAAAACGAAAAGTTTGATTATATGCTTTCCAACCCGCCTTTTGGCGTGGATTGGAAAAAGGCACAAAAAATGATAACCGACGAAGCCGAGAATAAAGGCTTTGCAGGTCGTTTTGGTGCAGGATTGCCAAGAATCAACGATGGTTCGTTGCTTTTCCTTCAACACATGATTTCGAAAATGAAATCCGAAGGAAGCCGAATAGGAATTGTTTTTAATGGTTCGCCATTATTTACGGGGCAAGCAGGAAGTGGCGAGAGCGAAATCCGCAAATGGATTATCGAAAACGATTGGCTCGAAGCTGTGATTGCCATGCCCGATCAACTTTTTTACAATACCGGAATTTCAACCTATATTTGGATTCTTTCAAATAAAAAAAGTGCCGAACGTAAAGGGAGAGTACAATTGATTAATGCCACAGGAACAAAAGACGAAGAAACCGGACAAAGCCCGAACCGCTTTTGGCAAAAAATGCCACGTAGCTTAGGAAATAAACGAAAAGAAATTCCTGAAAATGGAGACACAAAGGGAATTGGCTATATAACTAAAATTTATGGAGAGTATAGCGAGGGTGAATTTTGCAAAATTTACCCAAAAGAATATTTCGGATATTGGCGTGTTACGGTAGAGCAACCGTTGAAAAACGAAAAAGGCAAAATTCAAAAAGACAGCAAAGGAAATCCAAAACCTGATTCAAGTTTAAGAGATTACGAAAACATACCGTTTTTACGCAAAAACGAACATGGAATGCTCGTTCCTCAAACCATCGAAGAGTACTTCAAACGTGAAGTTTTACCACATGTACCCGATGCATGGATTGATGAAAGTAAAACCAAAACCGGTTATGAAATAAACTTTACCAAATACTTTTACGAATTTAAAAAGTTACGTTCACTCAGTGATATTAAAGCTGATATTTTGGCGTTGGAAGAAGAAACTATTGAACTTGAAAAAACAGTGCTTGAATAATTATGGCTACTAACTAAAAAACTTGCGACACTGTCGCAACAATTCAGCATATCATAAACTTGTTATTATTTCCAGAAAAATGGTAGTCAACAATAAATTCATAAATAAATTAAGTTTCATTGTTTGCAAATATGCGAATAATGAGTTAGTTTTGCACACCGTTTCGGTAAAACATTCTACTCGCAAGTTATCTAACTCAATGATAATAAGCCTCCCGGGCTTGCCTTATGGGCAGCATACTTGGGGGGCGTTTTCTATTTTTACCCCTCCTGTTTTATCGTTCAACTCCAATGCCGCCTTATGAAAACCTACGAAAAATACAAAGATTCAGAAATTGAATGGATTGGGGAAATTCCGGAACATTGGGAGGTGAAACGTTTAAAGCGATTTGCCAAGATTTGCAATGGACAAGACCATAAATCAGTATATGATTTATCAGGTGATTATCCAATTTTAGGTTCTGGTGGTGAATTTGGAAAAGCAAATAATTATTTACATGAAGGACCTTCAATCCTGTTAGGTCGCAAAGGAACTATTGATAAACCTCAGTATGTTGATTTTCCTTTTTGGTCTGTTGACACAGCATATTATACCGACATTTTCCCAAAAACAGACCCGAGATTTTTTTATTACTTATGTACTAATATTCAGTTTGACTTATATAAATATGGTTCGGCTGTTCCAAGCATGAATCAAGAAACGTTAAGTCAAATTGAATTTCCGTCTCCTTCATATTCTGAACAAACCACCATCGCCACCTATCTCGACCGCAAAACCGCCGAGATAGACCGCATCATAGCCAACAAACAAAAACTGATTGCTCTGTACGAAGAAGAAAAACAGGCTATTATTAATCAAGCCGTTACCAAAGGTATTTGGTCGTTGAGCGGAGCCGAAACGCCAACTGTAAAACTGAAAGATTCGGGCGTGGAATGGTTGGGAGAAATACCGGAGCATTGGAAAGTAAAGAAGTTGAATTATTGTTTTGGTCAAATTGGCAGTGGTACAACGCCAACATCAGGAAAAACAGAGTATTATGAAAATGGAGAATATAATTGGCTGCAAACTGGCGATTTAAATGACTCTGAAATTGTAGAAACCTCAAAAAAGATAACTCAAAAGGCTTTAGATGAAATTTCGACATTAAGATTTTATCCAATAGATAGTATTGTAATTGCTATGTATGGAGCAACAATCGGCAAGACAGGAATACTTAAAATCGAGTCAACAACAAATCAAGCATGTTGTGTTCTATCGAAGCCAAAAAAAATGCTCCCAAAATTTGTGTTTTATTGGTTCGGTTCTGTAAAAAAGCATATCATCTCATTAAGTTATGGCGGAGGTCAACCCAATATAAATCAAGAGCAAATTAGAAGCTTGAAAATTCAGCAACCAACTATTGATGAACAACAAACCATCATCGCCCATATCGAAAAAGAATGCACTCGATTGGATACAATCATTGAAAAATTCAACAAACAAATAGAACTTTTGCAGGAATACCGCACTACGTTGATTAGTGATGTGGTGACGGGTAAGGTAAAGGTGATGGATTAAAAGATTATTTTGTAAACGAATGAAATTGAAACAAAAATATTGTATAAAAATATTCGCAATGACGATGACAACCGAATCCACGCAATTCGTAGAGACGTTGCATGCAACGTCTCTACAATATGGGGTACAATTATCATCAAAATATAAATAATTCGTAATGCCTGATAAATTTCAAAACAAATACCGTATTCCATCGGCACGATTCCCAAATTGGGATTACCGCTGGGCGGGGGCGTATTTCATTACCATTTGCACCCACAGACGAGAACCGTATTTTGGAACAATTGTCGAAGGCAAAATGCATTTTTCGGGTATAGGTGTTTTAGCCGATGTGTTTTTATACGAAATTCAAAACCATACCAAAAATGTGGAATTGGGCGAATATGTGGTTATGCCAAATCATGTGCATTTGATTTTGATTTTGAATGGGAACGATTTACACCGTGATGGCGATTTGTCCGTACAGACGTTGCATGTAGAGACGTTGCATGTAGAGACGTTGCATGTAGAGACGTTGCATGCAACGTCTCTACCAACACCAACACCAAAAAATGAAATTATGTCCAATATATCGCCAAAATCGGGTTCGGTATCAACCATTATTCGATCGTATAAATCGGCGGTATCGAAACACGCCCAGCGTTTGGGGTTTGCCTTTAATTGGCAGGAACGTTTTCACGACCATATTATTCGCGATGATGCCGAATACCATCATGTTGTAGAATATATTAAAAATAATCCTTTGAAATGGGAATCCGATAAATTTTATCTAACATGAGCATAACCACCGAACAAACCTTTGAATCCGCCATAGTTGAATCATTAATTCAACACGGCAATTACACACAAGGTAATTCACCCGATTACAGTCCCGAACTGGGAATGTTTAAATACGATGTGATTGCGTTTCTGCAAAACACACAGCCAAAAGCATGGGAGAAAATCACTGCGGTTCATGGCTCAGATGCTGACAACCGAGTTATACAGCGTTTATTTAAAGAGTTGGATTTACGGGGCAGTTTGGATGTGCTCCGAAATGGTTTTGTAGATTATGGTGTAAAGTTCCGCATGGCATTTTTCAAACCCGAAACCGGCTTAAATGACGAAACGATTGAACTTTACGATAAAAACCAGCTTAAAGTCATTCGTCAGGTTTACTACAGCAATAAGAATCATCCCGATAGCTATCGTGGATCGGTTGATTTGGTAATTAGTTTAAACGGTTTACCAGTAGCAACTTTGGAACTAAAAAACCATTTTACGGGTCAAACTACCGACAATGCAAAAAAACAATACTCAACCTCCAGAGACAATAAAGAATTACTCTTTGCATTTAAGAAAAGGTGTTTGGTGCATTTTGCAGTTGACCCCGATGAAGTATTTATGACTTCGAAAATAGATGCAGAACGTACTTATTGGCTGCCATTCAACAAAGGCTGTAATAGTGGCAAAGGAAATCCACAAAACCCCGATGGATATAAAACGGCTTATCTGTGGGAAGAAATACTTACTAAAGACAGTTTATTAGATATTCTTTATCGGTTTGTGCACTTGCAGGTGGAAGAATACGAGTTTGAAGGTCAAACACGAAAAAAAGAAAAACTGATTTTCCCACGCTTTCATCAATTGGATGCTGTACGGAAAATAACGACAGATGCTAAAGAAAATGGAGCAGGAAAAAATTACCTGATTCAACACTCAGCAGGTTCAGGCAAAAGTAACTCCATAGCTTGGTTGGCTTATCGCTTATCGAGTTTACACAATCAAAACGATGAACGGGTATTCAATAGCGTTATCGTTATTACTGATCGTCGTGTGCTCGACCAACAATTACAAAACACTATCTATCAGTTTGAACACAAAACAGGCGTAGTTCAGAAAATTGATCAGGACAGCACACAATTAGCCAATGCCATTATTTCAGGTACACATATCATTATTACCACTTTGCAGAAATTCCCTTTTGTAATTGATAAAGTTGGGGACATTCCCGACCGGAAATATGCAGTCATCATTGACGAAGCCCATAGTTCGCAAGGTGGTGAAGCAAGCAAAAAAATGAAAGAAGTACTGGCAGAAAAAACGCTGGAAGATGCGGAAAAATCAGATGTAAATGATTATGATTTGCAGGATGAGATTGATGCAAAAGTCGAAAAATCGTGTAAATCGAGAGGTCAGCAACAGAATATTTCTTTCTTTGCCTTTACAGCAACTCCAAAAACAAAAACTTTAGGTGTTTTTAGTACTCCGAATATAGACGGTAAACCTGAACCTTTCCATTTATATTCTATGCGTCAGGCAATTGAAGAAGGATTTATTTTGGATGTACTGGAAAATTATACAACTTATGAACGATACTTTAAACTCACAAAAGCCATAAACGAAGATCCTGAATTAAACAAAAAGAAAGCGGCTAAAGCAATCGGGCGTTTTGTTTCATTACATCCTCATGAGTTAGCGCAGAAAACAGAAGTTATCATTGAGCATTTTCGTCAGATTGTTTGTAAAAAAATGGGCGGTAAAGCCAAGGCAATGGTTGTTACAAGTTCACGGCTTCATGCTAAACGCTATTTTGTAGAATTTAAAAACTACATACATGCCAATAATTACGATGATATAAAAGTGTTAGTCGCATTTTCGGGCAAAGTAACGGATGATGATTTTCCATCCGGTGTTTCAGAACCCGAACTTACGGGTTATGGCGAAAGAGAATTGCCCAAAGTATTCAATCAGGACGATTATAAAATACTGATAGTTGCTGAAAAATATCAAACAGGCTTCGACCAACCGCTTTTGCATACCATGTATGTGGATAAAGCACTTTCGGGTGTCAAAGCCGTTCAGACATTATCGCGGCTAAATCGTACTTGCCCCGGCAAAGAAGATACATTTATACTTGACTTTGCAAACGACCGCGACACAATATTAGATTCATTTCAACCTTATTATCAAAAAACCAGTATTTCGGAAAATCCTGACCCGAATCACTTGTACGATTTAAAACATAAACTGGACGAAAAACAGGTTTATTGGCAATCGGAAATAGAAGCTTTTGCAAACGTGTATTTTAAACCAAGCAACCGCCTGACAATTAAAGATCAATCTTCACTCTATGCTTACATTGACCCTGCTGTTGAGAGATTTAAAGCATTAGAATCCGAAGATATAAAAGACGAATTCAAAAAAGGTTTAAGAACATGGTGCAATTTGTATTCTTTCCTTTCCCAGATCATGCCGTTTTCAGATTCTGATTTCGAGAAATTCTATGCTTATGCTAAACTACTGCAAACAAAACTTCCAAAAAGGGATTTATCTGAAACGTTGCAATTGTCAGACGAATTGGCGATGGAGTACTATCGTTTAGAAAAAATTGCAAGTGGTTCTATTGAATTACAAAAGGAAGATGGCGAACTCGATGGACTAACAGAAGCAGGAATCAAAAGAGCAAAAGAGGAAAAAGCTCCGTTGTCTGAAATCATCAATGTTTTGAATGACCGTTTTGGAACTGAGTTTACAGAAGCCGACAGATTGTTTTTTGACCAAATGGAAGCTGATTTAATTTTAGATGCAAAACTAAAAGAGCAAGCCCAAGCGAACAAAATTGATACGTTTAAATTCGCTTTTGAAGATTTGTTTTTAACAAAACTCATTGAAAGAATGGACCAAAATCAGGATATTTTTGAAAAAATATTAGAAAATAAGGCTTTTGGAGGTGTTGTGAAAGAATTGCTTATGAAAAGTGTTTATATGAAGTTGAATGAAGTAATATAAATTTCTAATCCGTCAAACCGATTTCCGGTCAGATGGGTCGGCTGCATATCATTATATCCGTCAGACCGGAAATCGGCCTGACGGTAGCGACAAAAAAATTTAATTTTGTATCTTTGCACACTCAAATTTTAAGAATACAAAAAATACAGCAATGAATTTTATCGAAGAACTTCAATGGCGTGGCATGATTCACACCGTAATGCCCGGAACGGAAGAACAATTAGCAAAAGAAATGACTGCGGCTTATGTGGGAATTGACCCTACGGCCGATTCTCTACATATCGGACATTTGGTAAGCGTGATGATGCTGCGTCATTTTCAGCGCGCGGGACATAAACCAATTGCTTTGGTTGGTGGCGCCACCGGCATGATTGGCGATCCTTCGGGAAAATCGGCTGAACGAAATTTGCTCAACGAAGAAGCTTTGCGCCACAATCAGGAATGTATAAAAGCGCAATTGGCTAAATTTCTCGATTTTGAAAGCGATGCTCCCAATGCTGCCGAGTTGGTAAACAATTACGATTGGATGAAGGATTATTCTTTCCTCGATTTCATCCGCGATATTGGCAAACATATTACCGTAAATTATATGATGGCAAAAGATTCGGTAAAAAAACGTCTTAGCTCCGAATCGAGTGTGGGCATGTCGTTTACCGAGTTTTCGTACCAGCTTTTGCAGGGTTACGATTTTTTGTGGCTCAATCAGCATAAAAACTGCAAACTGCAAATGGGCGGTTCCGATCAGTGGGGAAATATAACCACCGGAACCGAACTTATCCGCCGTAAAACCGATGGCGATGCTTACGCGCTTGTTTGTCCGCTTATAACCAAAGCCGATGGCGGAAAATTCGGAAAAACCGAAACCGGAAACGTTTGGCTCGACCGCCGTTACACTTCGCCATACAAATTTTTACAATTTTGGCTGAATGTAAGCGATGCCGATGCCGAAAAATATATCAAAATTTTCACTTCGCTGGCTAAAGACGAAATTGACAACCTGATTGCTGAACATGCCACAGCGCCACATTTGCGCAATCTCCAAAAACGACTTGCAAAAGAAGTAACCTGCATGGTACACTCCGAAGAAGATTACAATGCGGCTGTTGAAGCATCGAACATTCTTTTTGGAAACGCAACTTCCGATGCGCTCAAAAAACTCGATGAAGATACTTTGTTGGCTGTTTTCGATGGTGTTCCGCAGTTTAAAATTGCTAAATCGATACTCGATGAGGGTGTAGAAGCCATTGATTTATTGGTGGATTACGCTGCAGTTTTTCCATCCAAAGGCGAAATGCGTAAAATGGTGCAAGCCGGTGGCGTAAGCGTAAACAAGGAAAAACTCGAAAATCAGGATACAATTATAAATTCGGAGTTTCTGCTGAATAATAAATACTTATTGGCGCAAAAAGGAAAGAAAAATTATTATTTGCTGATAGCGGAATAAATCATATTTAGATTACAACTTACAGATTTACACCCGAAGCGTCGGGTTTTCAATTGGAAAACGCAGAGCTGAACTTATAAATAAACTCTAAAAAAAGCAACCATGAAAATTGATAATCAGTTTTCATGGTTTATAATTCTGCCCCCTAACCCCCTGAAGGGGGAATATATCTGGCGCATTGAGTTTTTGTTTAATTTATAATCATCCCTTTGTGTGTCCTAAATTTTAATTTAGGTCATGTTCGTTTCATGTATGTTTTTTATTGATAAAAAAAATTTGCAGCCAAAAGTTACATTAAATATTTT
>CAYONE010000033.1:0-40622 GCA_964405245.1 uncultured Paludibacter sp. | reverse complement strand
ATATGAGATTCTCAGGCATTTTCAATTTTTAAAGTTTCGGATAGTTGTGATATAAATTATACTAACTACTCTTATCCTCTTTTAGGGGCCAGGGTATAAATCAATTAAAAATTATGAACATGTTTTGCTATCAATGTCAGGAAGCAGCCAAAGGGCTGGGGTGCGAGGTTAAGGGAGTTTGTGGAAAAACTCCCGAAGTATCAGCGTTACAGGATTTATTAATCTATCAACTGAAAGGTCTCTCACACTACACCACCGCTTTACGTTTAGTCGAAATAGAAAACGAAGCTGCCAACCTTTTTATCACCGACAGTCTGTTTATGACTATCACCAACGCTAATTTCGATTATAATCGCTTTGTAAATCGTATTCGCGAAGGTTTTAAACTCCGCTCTCAGCTTAAAGCCACTTTGCTCGAAAACAAAGTAGAGCTTCAGAATACCGAATTACTTACATGGACAGCGGTAACTGCTGCCGAAATGGAACTGATTGCTGCACAAAAAGCCAGCGTTCTGCTTACTGTAAACGAAGATGTTCGCTCGTTACGTGAGTTGATTATTTACGGACTGAAAGGAATGGCGGCTTATGTGGAACATGCACAAAATCTCGGTTTTAATGACAATACTGTTCATGCATTTATCCAAAAGGCGCTGGTTGCCACAACCAACGACAAACTTACAGCCGACGAACTTACAGCTTTGGTGCTCGAAACCGGCAAATACGGTGTTAGCGTGATGGCATTACTTGATAAAGCCAACACCAGCACTTACGGAAATCCTGAAATATCTACTGTAAACCTCGGTGTTCGCAAAAATCCGGGTATTCTTATCTCTGGTCACGACCTCAAAGACATGGAAGAACTGCTGAAACAAACCGAAGGCACAGGCGTTGACGTGTACACACATAGCGAAATGCTTCCGGCCAATTATTATCCTGCTTTTAAAAAATACAAACATTTTGTGGGAAACTACGGTGGCGCCTGGTGGAGTCAGGTAACTGATTTTGAAACTTTCAACGGAGTTATCCTCTTTACCACCAACTGTATTGTGCCTCCCAAAAGCACAGCTACCTATTCCGACCGCGTATATACAACCGGATCATCTGGTTTTCCGGGCTTCAAACATATTGAAGAAGGAGTGAATGGACAGCCGAAAGATTTCTCATACATGATAGCTCATGCCAAACAATGTGCTGCCCCTACTGAAATAGAAACGGGCGAAATTGTGGGAGGTTTTGCTCACAATCAGGTATTGGCATTGGCCGATAAAGTAGTAGATGCAGTAAAATCCGGTGCTATACGTAAGTTCTTTGTGATGGCTGGTTGCGATGGCCGCATGAAAAGCCGCAGCTATTATACCGATTTTGCTCAGCAATTGCCAAATGATACGGTTATCCTGACAGCAGGTTGCGCCAAATACCGTTACAACAAATTGCCATTGGGCGATATTGGCGGAATTCCACGCGTGCTGGATGCCGGACAATGCAACGATAGTTATTCGCTGGCTGTTATCGCACTTAAACTAAAAGAAGTTTTTGAACTGAACGATATCAATGAGTTCCAATTGCTTATAATATAGCCTGGTACGAACAGAAAGCGGTAATCGTTTTGTTAGCATTACTCTATTTAGGCGTTAAAAACATACATCTCGGCCCAACATTGCCGGCTTTCCTTTCGCCCAATGTGGCTAAAGTGCTGGTTGAAAATTTTGGTTTAGCACCAATCGGCAGTGTGGACGAAGATATGGCTTTGTTCTTGCCGGAATTATTTCAAATAAACTAAATTGCATGAGTTGAATACCAAAAAAATCAGCATCTCATAAGCTTTTAAAATGAGATGCTATTTTTTATAATGTATTGTTGTTCATAAGTATTAGGAAGTAAATTTGTCTGAAAGCTTTAAATTGCTGTTTGTATGTATGTATTAAGCCATAATACAAGCAATAGCAATGCTGTAAAATTTTGAGAGTGTACTCTCACTTCTCGATGTCATTACCACAGGTTTTTTAGTTCCCTGAAGAATACCGCCCATTTGAGCATCGGCAAAAAGCGAAACACCTTTATAAAAAATATTCGCCGATTCGAAGTTAGGAAAGATTAGTACATCGGCGTCGCCAAGCACACGTGTACTGACGTTTTTTATTCCGCCTCTTTCAGAGTCGAGTGCCAGAAAAATATCCACAGGTCCATCTAAAATTACGTTGCCAAATTCACCTTCGCGCCACATTTGCATAATATCTAAATAATCCTGCATATAGTGAATTTTTGGATTTGGAATTTCAGTTGCATGAATCAACGCGACTTTGGGAATTTCTATGCCAAATTTGTGAGCAGTATTGATGGCATATTTTATCATAGCAGTACGCTGAATTAACGATGGTGAAGGAATTACTGCCGGATCTGAAAAAAACAACAATTTATGATAACGCGGAATTTCGAGTGCTGCATTGTATGTCATCACAGTATCAGGAGGTAATAATCCTTTCTCCTTATCGAGTATTGCGCGAAGAATTACATCTGTATTTACAAGGCCTTTCATTAAAATATCAGCTTCGCCTTGTTTTACCATGCGAACCGCTTCAATTGTAGCAGCCTTTACTTCCGGTACATCGATTATATGTATGTGTTGTGAAAGATTGTTTTCAAAAAACAGTGGCGATTCAATTTGCCCGACATCTCCAATTAAATAAACTTCAATCAATCCTGCTTCTACCGCCATTAGCGCAGCTTCAATAGTGTGACTGTCGCTCGCATTGGCTATTGCAAGCTTTTTACGCTCATTTACATTTTGTAAATACGAAGTCAGTTCTGCAAATGATTTAATGGGTTTATTCTGCATTTTTCAGTCTCAAATTTTTAGCAAATTTAAAAAGATTTTACCAATATCACAATTCAAAATTAATTTGATTTGCGTTATTTAACCGGTTTAAATTTAGTGAATTAAGACTTATATAGCAATTATGTCAATTTAAAAGTCAACAACTGAATTCGTAGTAATTATTTTTGTAAATGAAAAGAATTTATTACGATTTGACATTAAAAAATTTTGACGATTATTTTTATTTTCGAAAAAATAATCGCCATTTAGTAAAAACTATTGTGTTTTTGTATAGATAATCGGGTCGGATAAAAAGTTATTAGTTTTCATTGCAGTTTTCAACTCTTTCATATAGGTTTCGGGCGAAGTGATTTTTTTGTGTATATTTTCAGCATCGGTCAATATTCTTAATTTTAATTCATTTTTTTCGAGTGAATAACTGTAAAGATAATAAACGTCCTTTAAGTTTCCATCTTCAATTTGCTGTGCAACTACAAATTTGTAATTATCAACTACTACAAACCACGCGATAAAATCTTCTTCATAAGTATCAGTCATGTCCCAAATTGTTGCTTTAATTTTATAGGAATAGGCATCATTAGGACTTACTATAAAGCGTTCCAAATCGTCCTCAAGTATATCTGTTTCCCATTCGCCATAAAAAGCTTTATCAATTTTTATTGTTCCTTTTTTTGCGAGTGGTACTGATGTAGAATCGGGACAACCGGTTAAAATTAAAATAAAAGCTATTAATGAAAAATAAATGCTGAACCGTTTCATAACTGTAATTTTTTTAATTAATGTTCTTGTTTTGATAACTCCTTTCATTAACAAAATATCAGACTGAAATGTTTAAAAAAATGGAAATGATTTAAAAAATATGAGATGTAAAAGTGTAAAAATTTTTATGGAAAAATCTCCTCTAAATATATCAATGTTCAGTTCGTTCAGCAATTTAATCAGTTATCTAAAACTAAAATTACTTTTTCGGTACAGCATTTTTCAATAAAAGGATGTTTGGTTACAAACTGTAGAAAATAATCAGGTATCATTATTTAGTTTTTTTACTGAAGAATTTCATATAGTCGAAATAATAAAGTATTTTGAGTGATATGCTGTGCTGCTGATTCTGCCACGATTTATTCAGATTTGAAAAATAATTATAATCAACAGTATCTTCGTTAGAATAAGAAAGAGTTTTCCATGCCAACGACATTTCAGATCCCGGAGCAAAAATCCATCGGAAAATTAAATCTACAGTAAGGTAATTGAAGTTTTGGTCGGTAATATTAGGGATGCCTGAATAACCTTCTAAAGTTCCATCGGAGTTTAAAGTATAAATGTTATTATTTTCAACCAACGAACAATAATGTCGTGCACGAAGATTAATTCCGGTTTTGTTATTAAAAACGTAAGCCGATTCGAACGTGTTGATATAATTATTTACATTTCGCTGTGAGAAAAATATTTCATTATTTGAAGTTCCAAAACCTGCGAAACCTCTGTCATTTAATAAGGCAGAACGTTCAGATTCATAAGAAAATGTCAGCTTTTGTCCTATTCTGCATCTGGCTTCGACACTACCTGTATTCATAATGCATTTTATTTCAGGCTGATATGCGTAAGAGTAATTTAAAATAAAAAATAATGGTTTACGCGAATCAGATTGTAAAGAAGTTTTTAAATAATAAAAATACGGACTTAAGTAAAATCTGTTCGCAACCCGGGGTTCGTAATAATCGTATTTTTCAGTATTGTAAGTAGCACTGAGAGCAAGGAAATAGTTGTTTTTAAATCGTGCATTTAGATCAATACCTGTTTCGTTATCATATAGCGTTGAGGGTTTATACATTCGGTTATAATTCCACCAAATATCGCCGTTAACTTCTCTGAAAATCCAAAATGGTTCAATAATTTGAGAATAAAGCCATGCCTCCGTTGTTACCTGATTGTTGTGATGCAAATAACCGAGATCGTTGGGGTTATAATTGTCCGAATAAATTTTTTCGTTCAAACCGTAGAATATTTTACCCTTTTTCTTTTCCAACGAAACTATAGCATAATATCCATTTTGCATCATACTGTCACCGCGTGTGCTGAAAGCACCTTTTCCGCTCAATGCATAAGTTTTAGTCTTTTCCATAATCTGAAATTCTGCTCCCGTAACATTGGCTTTGAAAGGATGACTAATCATTGATAAATTGGTGTTTATCAAACTTACATACGAATTGTTTGGCAACGATTTATCAAGTACTATTACATTATAATTTGTGAAGGGTTGCGTGCTGATTTTTCTATTGTTGCCCGAAGTATTATTTTCGATAATTGCGTAAGAGGGTAATGACATGGCATTTAAAAAGCCTATACCAAGATTTTTGTTTGTTCGTCCTGTAATTTTTGTGGCATTCAGTAATTGAGTTTCTGAAGGATTATAAGTAATTTTTTCATTACCGGAAGTTTCAATATCAGATGAGAATTTTGGTGATCCGCCAATTCTTCGCGAATAAAAAATATCAGCTTTATTAAACAATTCAGTTCCTTCGGTAAAAAACTGTCGTTTTTCGTTGTAATACAATTCAAATGGCGTTAAATTCAGTTTTTTATCGTCCGATTGTATTTGACCAAAATCCGGAATTACCATCATGTCGAGTGTAAAACTCTCATTGATACCGTATTTTAAATCAAGTCCGCCTTTGTAAATAAATCCGGCTTTACTTTGGGAATTAGCTGGTTCGAAATATGTTGCCAAATAAGGTGTTAGAGATAATCTGAATGGTGGTTTAACGTTTTCAATTCCGGTAAGTTCGCCGGCCTGATTCAGAAATGAAGTCATTTTTCTATCGATAAAATTCCATGAATTATTGGAGTTAAACCGACGTAAATTTCTGAACATGTTTAATCCCCAGGTTTTGCTTTGTTCAGCCGGGAAACGTAATGCCGACCATGGAATTCGCATTTCCACGGTCCAGCCATTTTCCGTTATTCTCGTTTTACTTTCCCATACCGCATTCCAGTTACCATCTTCCTTGTCGCCATCACTTGTTTTGCTTGCTTTAATATCTACTTGAACGCCTGCCGGAGTTATAAAAAATCCGTAAGCCAGCTGTCCCTGATTAAACGGATCGAAATATACTCCGAAATAATCGGCAGTGCCAATATCATCACGTTGTGAAAGATAATTGTAGATACTGTCAGGATTGTCGTATAGCATTGCGCCAACATAAAGGGCATTTTCTTCATAGAAAAAGTAAACTTCACTTTCCTTCATTGAACGCTGTCCATTGTAAGGTTGCAATTGTACAAAATCTTTTGCCGGTTGTGCTTTTTTATAACAATCTTCCGATAGAATTCCATCAATCACAAGTTGTTTATCAATGCGTAATGCTTCTGCGCTTTTTTTTGCAAAGCCCTGAACAAAAAAAACTGAAAGATAAATAATTACGAGAGTAGTAAATTTTCGGGAAATCATTTCAACTGATATAGATTAAATGCTTAATTAAATTTGTAGTAAAAAAACGTAAAATTAATTACTTCTTAAAAATAATATTCAAAAATCACGACTTCTTTTTGTGATGACGAAAAAAGTGGAAAATTATTACATCAATTAAAAATTTGCTTCCTTCATAATTTCATTCAAAAATAAACAAATTGTAATGATATTTGAACCCTGTCAGCTGTAGGTATGTTTTTTTTGTGATAGAAGAATTAAAAAACACGTTTCATACACGTGTAATTTCAAACAGAACACTTAATTTTGGAAAATTTTTTATCCTAACAATCTTATCAGTTAATATTTCTTTTAAATTCACTTACAAAACTATGCAACTAAAGTTTTTTATGTTTGTTTTTTTATCCGGTTTTTTATATCCCTTATCGGCGCAAAATAATAAATCAGCCGTAAAAGATACCATTTTTTATTGTATGAATAAAGGTCATATTCATGAATGTGTACGTGAGGACGCCATAGGATATGGATTTAAAACCAAATTTAATCCGGATGTTTACCTGAAAAAAGTTTTCTACAAATCTGTAAACAAACCTATGATAACTTATGTGGTTTGCGATACATTTTTATTGAATAAAATAAAGAAACCTGAAGTAATTATTACGCAACGCGTAGGTGATTATATTGAATGGTACGAAAACGGACAAAAAAGGAAAGAATGTACCTATCAAAACGACATGCTCGATGGAGAATTAAAAATGTATAATGAAAATGGTGCATTGAGCAGGTTGGAAATATGGAAAAATGGAGTATGGATAAGTGGAGAAACTTATGATAACGAAGGTAAACATGACGCAAAATGTGCTTATCAAAATGAGGCAAAGTTCAAAGGTGGTGAAGTGGCATTTTATAAATATCTTTTCAAAAAATTAGATGATAAAAAACTTTCAAATCGGTTTGATAGGCAACACAGAGTTTTGATTGGTTTTTTAATCAATGAAAAAGGTCAAATTGAAGATATTCGTCTCATTAATGGCCAGTCAACGGATTTTGAAAATCAGATTGTAAATATTTTCAGAGAAATGCCTGATTGGATTCCGGCTTATGCCGAAGGCAAACCTGTAAAAACTTATAGAGTTGTTCCTTTCAGATTCACAAATGCAGAAGCGTGGTGAAATTTAAATTATTCATTTCGCTAAAAAAATTGACATGAAGTAAAATAACCAATTAAATTTACTTCCGCATTATTCCTCATTAAACCTTTGTTAATTTTAATATTAACTAAAATCATAAATCCGTTTCAGTTGTAACCGAATTTCTTTGTATCTTTGGGGCTGTTTTTACGTGAAATTCCAACCAATAACGTTTGATTCAACATTTCAATGAAAAAATTCAAATTGCTCGACAACATTTTCGGCTGGTTTGCATTTGCTATAGCTGCCGTAACTTATTTACTCACAATGGAACCCACAGCAAGTTTTTGGGATTGTGGTGAGTTTATTTCCACTGCTTACAAACTCGATGTAGGACATCCTCCCGGAGCGCCTTTCTTTATGCTTACCGGAAGATTTTTCTCGCTTTTTGCTTCGTATCCCACGCAGGTTGCTTTAATGATAAACGCTTTATCAGCTCTGGCAAGTGCATTTACAATTTTATTCCTGTTTTGGACCATTACGCATATTGCCCGTAAAGTGTTGATTAAAAATGAAGAAGATTTTTCTATTGCACGTATTACCGGTATTATTGGCGCCGGATTAGTTGGCGCATTGGCTTATACTTTCTCAGATACTTTCTGGTTCTCGGCTGTCGAAGGTGAGGTTTACGCGTATTCATCACTTTTTACCGCTGTGGTTTTCTGGGCAATTCTGCGTTGGGAAGATGTGGCGGAAAACAAAGGTTCTGACCGTTGGTTAATTTTGATTGCTTACTTAATGGGATTATCAATCGGTGTACACCTTTTGAACTTGCTGGCAATTCCTGCAATTGTATTGGTTTATTATTTCCGTAACTATCAGGTATCAACCAAAGGAGTTATTACAGCAATGGGAATATCGGCTATTGTACTGGCAGTAGTGCTTTATGGCATTATTCCGGGTTTTGTAGAAGTAGCTTCATGGTTCGAATTGTTTTTTGTGAATACAATGGGAATGCCATTTAACACAGGTGTTTTCGTTTACATAACGGTTACGGTGGCAGCACTCTCTTGGGCGATTTATGAAACAGGCACAGCACGAAACACCACACTCATGGCCATTTCTTACGTGTTGGCAGTTACACTTGTAGGCATACCATTCTTTGGGTCAAATATCATTCTCGGTATTTTAATTATCGGTGCATTGGCTGCATTCTTCTATTTCAAACGTAATATGCTAAGTTCGCGATGGCTCAATACTTCCATTGTGATGATTGCACTTGTTTTGATAGGTTATTCTACTTATGCCGTTATCGTTATTCGGTCGGCTGCAAATCCCCCTATGGATCAAAACTCTCCTGATAATGTTTTTGCATTAAAGTATTATTTAAACCGCGAACAATATGGCGATAGACCATTGTTTTACGGAGCAGTTTATAACGCCCCGGTTGAACTTCGGATTGATGGCAATATGTGTATTCCGGTTGAAGAAAAAGGTGACGCGCAATATGTGCCAAAACCTAAAACATCCGAAAACGATAAAGATGAATATATGATGATTGGTTATAAAACCAAATACAAAATGGATAGCAGATTTATGATGTTATTCCCGCGTATGTATAGCACCACGCCATCGCATATCGAAGCATACAAAAGTTGGGCCGATATAAAAGGAACTCCGGTTACTTTTGATTACTGCGGACAGCAACGTACCGAAATTAAGCCGACTTTAGGCGAAAATATCCGGTTTTTCATAAGCTATCAATTAAATTTCATGTACTTAAGGTATTTCTTTTGGAACTTCAGCGGACGTCAAAATGATATACAAAGCGTAGGTGAAATTGATCGCGGTAACTGGATAACCGGTTTTAACTTTATTGATAAATATCTGGTGGGAGATCAGACTAATCTGCCGCCGGAGCTTGCCGAAAACAAAGGAAGAAACAAATATTATATGTTGCCTTTGTTACTGGGAATTCTCGGAATTTTTTTCCTTATAAATTCAGGCAAAGAAGGTAAACATAATTTCTGGATTACTATGCTTTTGTTTGTACTTACCGGTATTGCAATTGTGGTTTATCTCAATCAAACACCATATCAGCCACGTGAGAGAGATTATGCTTATGCCGGTTCGTTTTATGCTTTCAGTATTTGGATTGGATTAGGTGTTCTGTTTATCATTAAAATCATCGAAAAGTATTTGCCGAAATCAGTAACCGCAATTGCTGTAACCCTAGTGTGTTTGCTTGTGCCAACTCTGATGGCGTCCGAAAACTGGGACGATCACGACCGCAGTAACCGTTACGTTGCCCGCGATTTTGGTGGTAACTATCTCACTTCCTGTCGTCCGAATGCAATTATTTTCTCCAATGGCGATAATGACACTTTCCCGCTCTGGTACAATCAGGAGGTAGAAGGAAACCGAACCGATGTTCGGGTTTGTAATCTCAGCTATCTGCAAACCGATTGGTATATCGATCAGATGAAGCGCGGAGCATACTTATCTGCCCCATTACCTATATCGTGGGAACAAAAAGATTATGTTTCAGGTAAAAGAGAAGTGGTATGGGTTGAAGATCAGATTAAGGAACCGTTGAACATAAATACAGCCTTCGATTTTCTTTTATCCGAAGATGAAAGAACTAAGCAAAATGGTGAATCCTATATTCCTTCAAAAAATCTGTTCTTACCTGTCGATCCGCAACAGGTGGTGAAAACCGGTACAATCAGTGCCGAACGTGCTGCCGAAATTAAACCAAGCATTGATATTAGCCTGAATCGCAGGCTTACCAAAAGCGAGTTGATGATACTTGAAATTTTGCGTACAAATAACTGGGAACGCCCTGTTTATTTTGCCACGACTGTTGGCGATGATTATTATCTGGGCTTAAGCGATCATTTTGAACTTACAGGTATGGCTTATCAAATTGTTCCTATAGGCGTAAAAGGTGAAGGTCCGAAAGTGAATACAGCTGAAATGTACGAAAATATGATGACCAAATTCCGATATGGGGGAGTTGATAATCCAAATGTATATTTAGATGAAAACACTTTACGTATGTGTCGCACTCACCGTATGATGTTCAGTCAACTTGTAACGGCTTTATATAACGAAGGTGATTCAACCCGAGCACTGAAAGCCCTTGATTATTGCAATAAAGTGCTTCCTTCGTACAATATCCGTCACGACTATGTGTCAACAGTTTTAGCCGAGTACTATTACAAATTAGGCGAAAATCAAAAAGGCGATGAAATAATGGATGCAGTTGCCAATGATTGCGTAAAGAATCTTGAATGGTACTATAGTCTAAAATCTTCAAAATTTAATAGTGTAGTAGGTCGTATCAGGCATAATCTTGCTGTTTTGAATCAGGTTTTACGTATTTGCGATCAGGAAAAACAAAAAACCATTCTTGACAAGTATTTGCCTCATTATATGAAATACACACAATCTTCAGAACTTTAAATGAAATTTCAGATTCCCGTTTGGTTACGTTTTTTTGAAAATGATATTATTTGGCGGCGGAAAACAAAGTCGAAAGTGATTTATCTCACTTTCGACGATGGTCCCGTGCCGGAAGTTACCCCTCAAATATTGGATATTCTTGATGAATATGGCTGGAAAGCTACTTTTTTTTGCGTAGGGCAGAATGTAAAATATCATAATGAATTGTTTATGGATGTTGTAAATCGGGGGCATAGGATAGGAAACCATACATACAATCACATAAAAGGTGTTTCGTATAATACTGCCGATTATGTAAAAAACGTGCTTAAAGCCACCGAATATATTAAAAGTAATTTGTTCCGGCCTCCTTATGGCAGGTTGACGTACAAGCAATACAAAGCGCTTAAAAAGGAATATCAGGTTGTAATGTGGGATGTGTTAACTTATGATTACGATGCTAAACTTTCGCCCGATAAGGTTTTTAAAAACGTAAAAAGAAATCTTCGCGAAGGCTCTGTGGTAGTTTTTCATGACTCAATAAAAGCTAAAGATAATGTATTGAACGTTTTACCACGTGCGCTGCAATTCTGGAATGAGAATGGTTATCGGTACGAACTGCTTTAAAATTTTAATGTGAAAGAATCGGTATTACATTACATCTGGCAATTTAAACTGTTTACGCCATCGGATCTTCGCACAACCGATGGCGAAACAGTTGAGATTATTGATACCGGAAAACCAAATTCCGATGCCGGTCCTGATTTTTTCAATGCAAAAATTAGAATCGGAGAAACTCTTTGGGCTGGAAATGTAGAAATTCATACTTATGCCTCCGACTGGAAACGACACCGTCATTCATCAGATAAAGCTTATGATAATATTATTCTGCATATTGTAAAATATGCCGATGAAGAAGTTTTCCGACCCAATGGTGAGAAAATTCCTCAGGTAGAGCTGATTTATCCCGCAAAAATTGATCAAAATTACGAAAGCCTGCTTGCAGCTAAACTATGGATTCCCTGCGCGGCAAAAATACATGCTGTTCCTGCCATTTTAATAAGTAGTTGGAAAACTGCTTTGCTTGCCGAACGTATGCAGCTCAAAACAACGCATATTCAGGACTTGCTTGCCGAAAATACAATGAATATCGAGGAAGCTTTTTATATTACTTTGGCAAAAAGTTTTGGTTTTGGTACCAATGGTGAAGTTTTCGAGGCTTTGGCGCGTTCATTACCTTTATCTGTTTTGGCAAAACATAAAAATAATCTGTTTCAGTTGGAAGCATTACTATTTGGTCAGGCTGGTTTACTCAAAGAAATCAGCAGCGATGAATACGAAGCTTCACTGTACCGCGAATATGTATTTCTGAAAACAAAATATGCTTTACATACTATTGATGGAAATAGATGGAAATTATTGCGAATGCGTCCTGTGAATTTTCCTTACATACGCATTGCCCAGTTTGCCGCGCTTATACATAATTCAACCAAGCTTTTCTCGAAAATTACAGAAAATCCGGAATTAAAATATATTTCATCCTTATTCGAAACAAAAACTTCCGATTACTGGCAAACACATTATCATTTTGGAAAAAATTCAGTAATCAAAACCAAAAAATCGGGTACAACATCGGTTTACAGCATCATAATAAATACTATTGTTCCTTTTTTATTTACTTTTGCAAATCGAAAGGGAAATCAGGAACTCATGGATAAAGCTTTTGCGTTGCTCGCTGAAATCCCCGCTGAAAACAACGCCATTATTTCAGGTTGGAAAACGCTGAATATAAATGTAGAAAACGCTGCCGATTCGCAAGCTTTAATTCATTTAAAGAAAAACTATTGCGATGATAAAAAATGTTTGCGTTGCCGTATAGGTTTAAAAGTACTGACAGTGTAAAACCGGATTTTATAATTTGAAGTTTGGGTGTCGGGAACCGGCCGGTCATCGACCTTTGGGTGATATTTCCGAATTGCGAATACAAATTGGGTGTCGGGATTTTCGAATCATGAATTAAATTTCAAAAGCATTTATTTCTTGTCAAAATTTCAATTAATGACAAAACTAAAATACATATTTTCATTTCTGATAACGTTGGTAATTACGGTTTCAATTTTGCAATCGTGCGCTAACCGTGCGCAGGGACCAACCGGCGGACCAAAAGATGAAACTCCTCCGAAGGTCTTGAAATCTATTCCTGAAAATGGAGCGTTAAATTTCAAAAAAAAGGAAATTCATATCCATTTCGATGAGAATGTTACAGTTGAAAAAGTATCGGAAAATGTAATCATTTCGCCGCCTCAGCCTAAACAACCCGAAGTTAAGGGAAATGGCAAGCATGTGGTTGTGCAGTTTGAGGAAGATTTAGCCGATAGCACTACATATACCATTAATTTTGGAAATGCCATTGTCGATTTGAATGAAAAAAATCCACTGAAAGATTACCGCTTCTCTTTCTCCACAGGTAACGAAATTGATACACTCAAAATTTCCGGAATTGTGCTTAATGCCGAAGATCTTAATCCGGTAGCCGGTACGGTGGTGGGAATTCATCGCGAAAGTCATGACTCGGTTTTTGGAACAAAACCCTTTTTACGTATCGGTAAAACCAACGACGAAGGACGATTTGTTATTGATAATGTAAAAGCAGGTAAATATAATGTTTTTGCCCTTTCCGATTTGAATCAGGATTATGCGTATCAGGAAGGTGAAAATCTGGCTTTTCCGGATTCGATGATAACGACAAGTGTTAATATCGAAATTAAAAATGATACTGTTTGGAAGGATTCTGTAACATTTGATTCGATAAAAATTCATATACATTCGCATTTTTATCCCGATAATGTACTGATGCGCTGGTTTAAGGAAAGTAATAAACGACAGTATCTGGTAAAAAATGAACGGAAAACATCGCAAAACTTTACATTGTTTTTTAACAGGGAACAGAAGGATTTACCTCTGATAAAACCTGTGAATTTTAACTGGGACGGAAAATATGTGGTGCAGAAAAACCTGACACTCGATACACTTACTTATTGGATAACCGACTCGCTTGTGTTTGCAAACGATACGCTCGAAATGATGGTAAGTTATAATATTTCCGATTCTGTAGCGAAAATTGAAATGCAAACCGATACACTTGAATTAGTTTTTCGCCGACCTAAAACGATACATAAGGGTGTTGCTGTGGCAAATGCTGAACAGTTAAAATATAAATTTACAACCAATGCTGCCAATGAATTTGATATTTTCAGGCATATGACTTTGAAATTTAATGCTCCGCTTGCATGGTGCGATACTCCACATATAAAATTATCCGAAAAAGTGGATACCCTGTTAAAACCATTAAAATTTGATTGGAGGCAGGCTGATTCAACGCGTATGCTTTATATTTTGGATTATAAATGGCAACACGGTAAAAACTACCATTTAAGTGTTGACTCAGCTACTTTTCTGAGTGTTTATCAACGAGCAAATGATAAATTTTCCACTCAGTTTAAAATTAAACCTGCCGATCAGTACACCACTCTAAAAGTTTTACTCGCGCCTTTCGATTCGCTCGCAGTAATTCAGGTGCTCGATGCCAAAGATAAAGTGATAGCAACCAAACCTGCCGAAGTCAAAGGCGCTACCTTTACTTATCTTGCACCCGGCGATTATTTCCTGCGTGTTTTTATCGATAAAAACTCCAATGGGAAATGGGATACGGGTAATTACCGTAAAAAGCAGCAGCCCGAACAGGTATTTTACTATTCCAAAAAACTAAGCCTCCGCGCCAACTGGGAATTCGAAGAAACCTGGAACCTTTCAGAATTACCACCACTTACCGAACAAAAACCGGCTGAACTGCGAAAAACACCTGCTAAAACCGGACAATAGGAGTTAAATAGCTGTTTTTAAAGTGATTTTCAATTATGATAAAACACAATTTTCTCAATCTGTTATTTACGAGTTTTGGGAAATGTGTTTATTTAAAAAATCTGTAATAATTGAAAAATAGTCAGAATAATTACTCCAAAAATTGATATTGTGAGCGTATTTTAAAAAACAACTAACATGCTACTCCAATTCCGAAGTAAAATATTGTATTCTTTAATAGTATTATCGTATGTTTTATTTTCATACTATTTCTTTGGCAGATGGTGGAACTCATCTCTTGGCACATTATTAATTCTTTTTTTTAGCTATCTGATTTGGAAAAAAGATTTTTTAAATCAAATCGGATTAGATTTGGATATAAAAACAAGTATTAAGACAATAATACTTGTCGCGTTAATTACAGCATGTGCTTTTTTTTTAATGAAATACATTGCCAATAAGCATAATATACAGATTAGGTTTACAAATTGGCAAAATTATTACCACACCGTATTTTATATCCTGAATGAAGAAATTGTATTGGGAGCAATGTTACTTTTCTCATTGGTCAGGAAAAGAAAAATAAAACCAATATTTGCATCCATAGTGTTGGCAGTACTTTTTGCAATAATACACTTCGTGTTTTATAAGTGGATTTTTTTTGACCGTGGTATCATTGGCATTTCAACATTAATAACCTTGTTTCTTGTAGGATATATTAGGAACAGTTTAATTTTACAAACTGGCCTGATAGCATATTCATGGGCGCTGCATTTTGGTTGGATGGTAATAATGTTTGGTTGTATGCACATTGATTTGGACAATATCAATAGAGTTTCAGAACTCGATAGATTTAATTTGTATTTGGGTTCAGCTGAAATGTTGGTTTTGTCAGGTATTATTGCCGGAACAACTTTGGTATATTGGCTTTTAAAATACAGCCCAAAACAAAAATTGGAATAGCAAAACAATTTATTCAGAATATTTCAATAGAAACTTTAAATGAATTTAATCAATATAATAATTCTTGAAAAATTGATATTTGAGTCCCTTATAAAAATTATTTAATATACTCACTATCAACTATGAACTATCAACTATTTACTATAAACTATAAACTATTTACTATTTACTGTGAACTACACTCTATTAATTATAAAAAAACATTTTATGAAAAAAATTGCATTTATTCTTACCTTGTTAGTTGTGAACATAACCTTAACTTATGCACAAAACGTTTCTGATTCAATTTCGGTTAAAAAAGTTTTTGGTGGTTATCAGTTTTATCAGGGAGATGAAATTCTTAACATGAATCAGATTACTGCAACTTTGAATTCTAACGAACTTGCCCTTAAACAATTAAAATCAGCACGTGTAAGCTCCACAATTGCTTATATCTTTACTTATGCCGGTGGATATCTCGTTGGTTGGACTATTGGTACAGCACTGCGTGGAGATGATCCGGAGTGGATTATGGCCGGTATGGGAGCAGGATTGATTGCTGTGGGTATTCCGTTTAATATGCTTTATATCAACAAAGTAAAACAAGCCGTTGATACTTATAACGGAGGATATAAAAAAAACTCCTTTTGGGATAACAGCGAATTAAAATTATCATACACAGCAAATGGCGTTGGTCTGACACTTAATTTCTGATAGGTTCAACAATTATATTTGTTCTGTTTATCCCATTTCAAAAATTGATGAAGCTATTTTTCAACCATTCAAAAATCTAAATATTTTCAACGTTTTTATATACTTCGCAAAAAATAATTGCACAAATGAAAGATTGAATAGAAGACAGAGTTCCGGCTCTGTCTTCTTTTTAAAAGGATATTCACCCTTTTTCATCCGTTTTTCTGCACACCAAATTTGCATTTGTGCAAAAAAGTATTAAAAAATTATTTTGATTAAAGAAAAATTTCTTCTTATTGTACATTAAATCAATAGTTTAAAATTTATGGGTTGTAAAACCCCAAATAATTAACCAAAAGAAATTTGATACAATTATAATTTATCAGTATTTTTGTGCACAAATTGCAATGTGGACATTACAAAATGAGCAAAAAAATTGAACACACTGGTATAATCCGGCACATTGAAGGCAATAAAGTAAAAGTAGAAATTGTACAGATGTCAGCTTGTAGCTCATGTCATGCTAAAGGTGCCTGCACAGCTGCCGATATGGACGAAAAAATTATTGATGCCATCAATGATAACCCCGCTTTGAAAGTGGGCGATGCCGTAAATATCTATGGTGAAAATGGCGGAGGACTTTTTGCGGTATTGCTTGCGTTTGTAATTCCTTTTGTATTAATTCTTCTTTCACTCATTATCACAGGCCGGTTTATCCAAAGTGAAGCAATTTCCGGTCTCATTTCATTGTCGGTTTTAATTCCTTATTTCATAATATTGTCATTATTCAATAATAAACTGAAGAAGAAATTCACATTTTATATTTCAGATATATAAACTCATCTGTTCTTTATTCTTTATTCTTGAATCTTGTGTCTTATGTCTTTAATCTTTACTCTTTGTTCTTTGCTCTAATAAATAAAACTGATAATGAATCTTATTGTTCTATCTCTGATTATTCTTGGCGCGGTAGGTGCACTTTCTGCAATTATTCTCTATTTTGTAGCTAAAAAATTTGAAGTTTACGAAGATCCGCGCATCAACGAAGTTGAAGAAGCTTTACCTGCTGCCAACTGTGGCGGTTGCGGATTTCCGGGTTGCCGCGCATTTGCCGAAGCATGTGTTAAAGCCGATAAAATGGACGGGCTGAATTGTCCGGTTGGAGGAGCACCTACCATGGAAAAAGTAGCATCCATTTTAGGTCGCGAGGCTGTTATTGCTGCTCCTACTGTGGCTGTTGTGCGTTGCGGTGGAACCTGCGATCATCGTCCCCGGATGAACGAGTACGATGGCGTAAAGCATTGTTTTATTGCACACAATCTTTACAGTGGCGAAACTGGCTGTTCGTGGGGCTGTCTTGGTTTGGGCGACTGCGAAGTATCGTGCGAGTTTGATGCCATTCATGTAAATCCTGTAACTAAAATTCCGGAAGTTGACGAAGATAAATGTACCTCTTGTGGTGCTTGTGTAAAAGCATGCCCTAAATTATTGATCGAAATCCGCAAAAAAGGACCGAAATCACGCCGTATATATGTAAATTGCCGGAATGAGGACAAAGGTCATATTGCCCGTAAAGCCTGCGATGTTGGTTGTATTGCCTGTGGAAAATGCGAAAAGGTTTGTCCTCACGAAGCAATCACTATTACCAATAATTTGGCGTTTATTCACGATGATAAATGTAAACTTTGCCGTAAATGCGTGGAAGTTTGTCCCACTAACTCTATCGTTGAGTTAAACTTTCCTCCAAGGAAGCCTAAAGCTGAACCTGTTTCACCTGAAGGCGAAAAGGTAGTTTAAAATCTGATAGAAAAAAATAATTATAAAATAATCACTTTACTTTTTATTGAAATAAATACTTGGTCTTAAGTGTGTTGAGTATATTTGAATTGTAAATTGTAAATTTTCAAATTGTAAATTTAAAAAATCCCTTTAGGGGTTAGGGGTATTTATATATGAGAACTTTCAAAATGGGTGGCATTCACCCTAAAGAAAATAAATTTTCGGCAGATAAAAAAATTGTTGTTTCTACATTGCCAAAGCAGGTAGTAATTCCGCTATCACATTATATTGGTACACCAAGTGAACCTGTTGTTAAAAAAGGCGATTTGGTTAAAGTTGGTCAATTGATAGGTAAAGCGGCAGGTTTCATTTCGGCTAATATTCACTCTTCAGTTTCAGGCAAAGTGGCAAAAATCGATGTGCAACTTGACGCTACCGGTTACAAACGTCCGGCTGTTTACATCGATGTTGAAGGCGATGAATGGCTCGAAACGATTGATCGTTCGCCGGAGCTGAAAAAAGAATGTAACCTGAGTAAGGAAGAAATTGTTGGTAAAATAAAGGATGCCGGCATTGTAGGTTTGGGTGGTGCTACTTTTCCGGCACACGTTAAACTTTCGCCGCCTCCGGGCAAGAAAGCTGAAATTCTGATAATTAATGCTGTTGAATGCGAATCGTACCTTACCAACGACCACAGACTTATGCTCGAAAAAGGCGAAGAAATTGTGGTAGGTGTAACAATTTTAATGAAAGCGCTCGAAGTAAACAAAGCGATTATCGGCATCGAAAACAATAAGAAAGATGCCATTGAGCATTTAACCAAAATAGCGAAAAATTACAAAGGAATTGAAATAGTAGCATTAAAAGTTAAGTATCCGCAAGGAGGCGAAAAACAATTAATTGACGCTGTTATTCATCGTCAGGTGCCAAGTGGACGTATTCCTGTGGAAGTTGGTGCAGTGGTACAAAATGTTGGAACCACATTCGCCGTTTACGAAGCGGTGCAGAAAAATAAACCCATGATTGAGCGTGTGGTTACCATCACCGGAAAAGATGCTCCTAATCCGGGAAATTATCTGGTACGTTTGGGGACATATCTATCCCATGTTGTAGATCAGGCTGGTGGCGTGCCTGCCGGTACGGGGAAAATTGTGGGTGGCGGGCCAATGATGGGTCGCTCGCTTATGAACCTCAATGTGCCAACTGCAAAAGGTAGTGCGGGTGTTTTGTTTATGCGCGATGAGGAGTCGGTACGTAAACCTATACAGAACTGTATTCGCTGTGCTAAATGCGTTTCGGTTTGCCCAATGGGTCTTGAACCATACCTGCTTATGAGCCAAAGCGAGCGCAATATGTGGCCTGAAATGGAAGAAAATCGTACGATGGACTGTATCGAATGTGGAAGTTGTAGTTATACCTGCCCTTCTAATCGTCCTTTACTCGATTATATCCGATTCGGAAAAACAACTGTTGGCGCAATTATCAGAACACGTATAGCGAAGTAAAAAATATAAACTTCAAAACGTCATTAGACTTCAAAACGTCGTTAGACTTTTGAACGTCTCTTGAATAAAAAAAGAAGAAACGTTTTGAAATCTTTGATGATCAAAAGTTTACGATTAAGTTCAAAAAAATGTAAGATTGTTGAACGTTTTTAGATTGAAAATAAAGGATACGTTTTGAAAACTTCGATGTTTAAAAATTAACGTTTAACTTCAAAACGTCGTCAGACTTTTGAACGTTTCCTTAACCAAAAAATTGCAGGATTATTATTAAAGTAAATAATATCAAGAATATAATTTCTCGTTTAAGATTAAAAATATCTTCAAAAGAATAAATAATCGATTATGGATAAACTCATAATTTCACCCGCACCGCATATTCATGGAGGCGACACAGTTAATAAAAACATGATTGGCGTAATTATAGCGCTTATTCCTGCTTTGCTCGCCGGACTATATTTTTTCGGTCTTGGAGCGCTCATTGTAACTGTTACTGCTGTAATTTCGTGTGTATTGGTTGAATTTCTCATTCAGAAATACATTTTTAAGGGTCAGCTAACTATTTTTGACGGATCGGCTGCATTAACCGGTTTGTTATTGGCGCTTAACTTACCATCAAATATTCCACTTTGGATGGTGGTTATTGGTTCTATTGTAGCTATTGGAATTGCTAAAATGACTTTTGGAGGTTTGGGTAACAATCCTTTCAATCCCGCGTTGGTGGGTCGTGTTTTCTTGCTTATCTCTTTTCCTGTAGCCATGACAACCTGGCCTGTACCTTCACCGCTTACTACTTCGTATCTTGATGCTCAAACGGGAGCTACTGTTTTAGCTATGATTAAAGGTCATTTTGGTGAAGTTCCGGCTACTATCGATTTGCTAACCGGTAATATGGGCGGTTCACTGGGCGAAATATCTGCAATTGCAATTGTTCTCGGACTTGTTTATATGCTTGTTCGCAAAATAATATCCTGGCATATTCCTGTAAGTATTTTGGCAACCGTCTTTGTTTTTGCAGGTATTCTTAATCTTGTTAATCCCGCCGAATATGCTTCACCTGTAATTCATTTATTCTCCGGAGGATTAATGCTTGGCGCGGTATTTATGGCCACCGATTATGTAACTTCGCCCATGAACCCGCGTGGTATGATAGTTTATGGTATAGGCATTGGTGTTATTACTGTGGTTATTCGCGCGTTTGGAGCTTATCCCGAGGGAGTTTCTTTTGCTATTTTGATAATGAACGGATTTACTCCGTTAATTAACCGCTACATTAAACCTAAAAGATTTGGCGAGAAAGTTAAAGCCTGATTTAAATATCCTGTATATCAAATTATATTTTTACAAAAATTGAACGTATTAAATTATTCTAAATAATAATGGCAAAGTTAGAATCAAGTTTTAAAAATATGTTGCTTTCGCTCGGTGGAATTTCGCTGTTTGCAGCGCTTACTTTAGGTTCAGTTTACAATGTAACCAAAGAGCCTATCGAAGCCTCTAAAACTGCTAAGCAAAAAAATGCTATCACCGAAGTAATACCCGGTTTTGCACGACTGGATAATCCTGAGAAAGTAGCAGTAAGCAATGGCGACAGTATTACTGTTTTTCGTGCGTACGATGCGCAGGATAAATTTCTGGGAGCTGCGGTAGAATCGGTTTCGCATCAGGGATTTTCGGGCGATATTAAAATTATGGTAGGTTTCGATGCTGAGGGTAATATACTCAATTATTCCGTTTTGGATCAAAAAGAAACACCCGGTTTGGGAACTAAAATGGTTGACTGGTTTAAAACCGAAAAGGCGAATCAGAGTATAAAAGGAAAAAATCCTGTAAAAAATAATCTGACTGTAAGCAAGGATGGTGGAGAAGTTGATGCAATTACTGCCGCCACTATCAGCTCTCGCGCCTTTCTCGATGCTATCAGTATAGCTTATGAAGCATACTCGAAAAACTCGGGTGGACCTGCTGCCGATAGTGTTAGTGGCGCAACTCAAAAAAGTTCTGACGAAAAGGAAACTACAGTTGCGGTAAACGAATAATCAAAGCTTTGTTTTGCAAAAATGAAGTGTTACTGATTGAACATAATTCATAACTGAACATAATTTTCAAATTTTCAAATTCAAAAAAAATAGGATATTATGCAAAATAATTCAAATCTGAAGATATTTTTAAACGGATTTATAAAAGAAAATCCGATTTTTATTCTCGTGTTGGGTATGTGTCCCACATTGGCGACAACTTCATCCGCAATTAACGGGCTTGGAATGGGACTTGCTACTACCTTTGTTCTGTTTGGCTCTAACACTGTGGTTTCGTTAATTAAATCATTGGTTCCTGATAAAGTTCGTATCCCAGCTTACATCGTAATTATCGCTACTTTTGTAACCGTTGTCGAAATGGTGATGCAGGCTTTTGTTCCGGCTTTATTTGACAGCCTTGGTATTTTTATTCCATTGATTGTGGTTAACTGTATTGTGCTGGGTCGTGCCGAAGCATTTGCATCAAAAAATTCTGTTATAAAATCTTCATTGGATGGACTTGGAATGGGTCTTGGCTTTGCGTTTGGTCTTACGCTTTTGGGCTCGGTTCGCGAAATTCTTGGAACCGGAAAAATCTTCGGAATGACTTTATATCCCGAAAATTACGGAATGTTACTTTTTGTTCTTGCTCCGGGCGCTTTTATTGCCCTTGGGTATTTAATTGCAATTATGAATAAACTGAAAAAAGCTTGAAAAATAGTTACGAGTTACAAGTTACGAGTTACAAGTAGATAGTAAAAAACTCACTAAATTCTTTAACTTCAATAACTTCAAAAAAAAATTAAAATCTTCATATTAATATGACTTACTTTCTGATATTTATCGGCGCCGTTTTTGTGAACAACATCGTATTGTCGCAATTTCTCGGGATATGCCCTTTTCTGGGCGTATCGAAAAAAATTGATACTGCTATTGGAATGAGCGGAGCTGTAGCTTTTGTAATGACAATTGCAACAATCTTTACTTTCACAATACAAAAAACGGTACTCGAACCTTTTGGCTTGATGTACCTTCAAACTATCACTTATATTTTGATAATTGCATTTTTGGTGCAAATGGTTGAAATTATTCTGAAGAAAATTTCTCCACCTCTTTATCAGGCATTAGGTGTGTTTTTGCCGCTTATCACAACCAACTGTGCTATTCTTGGAGTAGCTTTGCTTGTTATTCAGAAAGATTTTAATCTTCTTCAAAGTGTGGTTTATGCCATATCTACTGCTATTGGTTTTGGTTTGGCATTGATTATATTTGCCGGTATTCGTGAGCAGTTAAGTCTTACAAAACTCCCTAAAGGTATGGAAGGTACACCAATTTCGCTCCTCACTGCAGGTTTGCTTGCTATGGCTTTCATGGGATTTGCCGGAATTGTAAAATAACCGGTTTTATAATACATTATCGGATTCTTAGGCACAGCCTGACTTTTAATTTGAAAGTCAGGCTGTTTACGTTTATCACTATTACTTTATTTTCTATGTTGCATAATTTGTCCACTTCTTTAAGATTAATGTCCACTCAAAAAATAATGAAAATGAAGTAATACAGACAGTATTTATTTAATTTTGTTTTCAGTATAATTCTGATTTGGGATAATACTGCAAAATAATGAAACTATTTATACAACCAATTTAAAATCATCGTTTTATGAAGAACACTTACATTTTAATGTGTCTGCTGTTAATTGCAGGCATCAGTGTGCAAACTTCCGCACAAATCAACCCCGGAACTGCTAATCTTAAACATCAATGGACATTTGATGATGGCACAGCCAAAGACTATATTGGTGGCGCCGATGGTTCACTTGTGGGAGCTGCTGTAGTATCCGGTAATGCACTTAATACTTCTTCGGGAGGTTATTTAGATCTTCCGGCATCCACTATCGCAATCAATACTTTTCCTGAAGTAACGCAAGAAATATGGTTTACTTCTGCTTCGGGCGTAAATGGTGGATGTAACATGATTACCTATTTTGGTAATACTGTAGGTAATTTTGGTACAGATTACTGGTTTTTGACACCTGCTGGATGTTCAAATACAAGAACTGCAATTTCTACCGGTAGAACTTCTAATCCATGGGAAGGTGAGGATGGTATCAACGCAACAAGAATTGATGATGGAAAATTGCATCACCTTGTATCAATTTTGGATGCAGGTGGAATATCAATGTATGTTGATGGTGTTTTCCAGAGTTCTACTGCATTTACAGGAACAAATTCAGTAGGAAGTTTAAGTACTGCTTTTGCATATTTGTGTAAAGGTGGATATTTAGGAGACCCTACATGGAAAGGACAAATTCACAAATTCAGTTTGTTTAATAAAGCTCTTAATGCCGACGAAGTACTTTTCTTATTCCAGAAAGGCGCTGAAGAAAAACAGGTGATATCTGCAAGTGTATCAAAAATGGTTTTCGATAACAGTCAGCCTGCTGTTATGTTTACTGTTACAGGTAAAAATCTGCAAAGTAGCATAACCGTTACATCACCCGCAGGAATTATTATTGACCCAACTACAATAGCTGCAAATGCGGAAGATTTCTCTCTGACAGCTATTTGGGACGGAACTACCCAGGTTGATGGTATTGTGAAACTTTCAAGTGGAACTGCTTTGGTAGAAATTCCAGTTAAATCTGCTGATGATAGTCAATGTTTTAAACCACTGTATCCGGATATGATTAATTTAATTACCGACCCCGGAATGAATAAATTGTCAGAATTTCAAGGTTGGGGAGCAAAAAGTGTGGTAAATATTCTTACTGAACCTGAAAATGTGTATTGTGGTGGTTCAAGTATTGCTATTGGTAATGGTAATGGTAATTGTTCTGCTTCTCTTGATATTCTTGGGGGCGCAGGCTCAATTTTAAGACCAAATACTACATATCGCGTTAAGTTTATGATTAAAACCGTTGGAGGTTCATATCAGTTTGGTGTTGATGCCGGATATGCATCGCCTTTGACTTTCAAAATTGATTCTCAGGAACAATGGAAAGCTTTGGATACAATTTTCACTACAAGTTCATCAATTGGAAATAATATTTATATTAATTCTTGCGAAGGAAATAGCGGTAAAATTGCTTATGTTGATAATTTTGAATTGTATGAATATATTGAGCCGGTTATTGATGCAACTGTAAAATCATTTGTTTTCGATCCTGAATATACTACAAGTAAATTCTCGGTTACTGCAAGTAATCTTACAAGTGAAATTATGATTGAAGCGCCTGCGGGTATTCAACTTTCAACAAATATTCTTCCAGCTGAATCTAAAGGTGAAATGGTAGAAGTTATTCATGATGGTGTTACTCCGGTTGATGGTATAATAAAACTTACCAGTGGTTCATACTCTATTAGCATTGCCGTAAAATTTGTTACTGCTTCAAATCTGACTTGCTTCGATAAATTATTCAACGATCGTCCGAATCTTGTTCCCGATCCATATTTAAATAATCCTGAACAATTCTCAGGTTGGGGTGGTAAATCACTTATTGACATTGTTAGCGATCCTGACTCTGTTTATTGTGGAAGCCATAGCGGAAAAATTGTTGGTGGTGGTTCAATGGACGTAATACTTACTGGAATTCTCAAACCCAATACTCCTTATGTTGCACGTGCAATGGTACGTACTATTGGAGGATCATTCCAGTTAGGTGTTTGGGGTATTGATAATGTTAATACTGCCGATGTTCAGGATACTATTGATACAGAAGGACTGTGGAAACACCTGCTTCTGAGATTTACTACAGCCGAACTTGGAAGTGTTCAGGGTATGTTCTTTAATAACTATCAACGCACAGGTAAACGTGGCTTTATCGACAACTGGGAATTATACGAAGGCGAATATAGCGCAGTTCCAAGAGTTGATAATAATACAACTAAAGTTTATGTTCAAAACGGACGGATTGCTGCCGAACTCAATTTGGATAAACCTTTAAATGTAGAAATGGCAATTTATACATTGCATGGAGCTTTGGTTGCTAACGAACAACATAACCTGAATGCCGGAAAATCAATTACATTGATGAACTCTAAGTTAAATTCAGGAGTTTATATTGTTAAACTCACAGTTGATGGACAAAACTCTTATGCTAAAGTAATAAAGTAAAGCATAGCAGTTAAAGAATAAATCAAAATCTACAGGTTGTCGGAGTTTTTTCGACAACCTGTTTTATTTTGTGTCAACTAAGTTGTATTTTTGTAGATGAAGTCAGATAACAGACAAAAGCCAAACTCAAGACACGAAATTCAAAACCCGAAACCCGAAACCCGAAACCCGAAACAATATAATGACAACCTATCTACAACAATTTATTAAACTGATTTCCGAATCGCTTCAGATAAGTGAAAGTTCTGTAAGAAATACTGTTACGCTTTTAAATGAAGGTGCCACCATACCATTTATCAGTCGATACCGTAAGGAAATGACCGGCGGTTTAGACGAAGTGCAGATAGCACAAATAAAAGACTTGCTTGATAAGTTAAGCGAAATGGCAAAACGTAAGGAAACTATTATTTCTACTATTGATGAACAGGGAAAGCTAACAGATGAACTTAAAAAACGCATAAACGACTGTTGGAATGCTACTGAACTTGAAGACATTTACCTGCCTTTTAAGCCGAAGAGACGAACCCGAGCCGAAATTGCACGCGAGAAAGGACTCGAGCCACTCGCCAAAATGATCATGTCGCAAAATGCCGGTGATGTTTCGCGTATGGCACAACCTTTTGTAAGAGATAAAGTTGAAAGTGTGGACGATGCACTTAAAGGCGCTTCGGATATTATTGCCGAATGGATTAATGAGAGCGAAACTGCCCGAAATGCTGTACGCCGAATTTTTAGTTACGAAGCCGTAATAACATCAAGACTTATCAAAGGCAAAGACGAAGAAGCTCAAAAATATCGCGATTATTTTGAAATGACAGAGAAGCTTGGCAAATGTTCTTCGCATCGCTTGCTGGCAATGCGTAGGGGCGAAGCTGAAGGTTTTTTGCGTGTGAGTATCAGCCCCGAAGATGAACATTGTATTGAACGATTGGAACGTATATTTGTAAAATCGAACAACGATTCCGGTGCATTGGTAAAAGATGCAACTATTGATGCATATAAACGTTTGCTGAAGCCTTCCATCGAAACTGAGTTTGCTGCCGAAAGCAAAGCTAAAGCCGATATGGAAGCAATCCGTGTTTTTGCTGAAAATCTGCGTCAATTATTGCTTGCGCCACCATTAGGTCAGAAACGTACATTGGGTGTCGATCCGGGTTATCGTACAGGTTGTAAAGTTGTTTGCCTCGATGCACAGGGAAATCTGGTTCATAATGAAACTATTTATCCGCATCCACCGCAAAACGAACATTCGCAGGCAATGCGCAAGATTCAGAAAATGGTGGAAGCTTACGATATTCAGGCTATTGCCATTGGAAACGGTACTGCAAGCCGCGAAACTGAGCATTTTATTCAAAATATACGCTACGACCGTGAAGTTAAGGTTTTTGTTGTGAGCGAAAATGGTGCATCCATTTATTCTGCTTCAAAAATTGCCCGTGAGGAATTTCCCGATTATGATGTTACAGTACGAGGTGCTGTTTCAATTGGTCGAAGATTAATGGATCCGCTTGCCGAGTTGGTTAAAATCGATCCAAAATCGATAGGAGTGGGGCAATATCAGCACGATGTGGATCAAATTGAGCTAAAAAAATCGCTCGACCAGACTGTGGAAAATGCAGTGAACAGGGTAGGAGTGAACCTGAATACCTCAAGCAAGCATTTGTTGACTTATATTTCCGGTCTGGGACCACAACTTGCTCAGAATATCGTAAGTTATCGGGCTGAAAATGGGGCATTTACTAATCGTAAGCAATTAATGAAAGTTCCTAAAATGGGCGCAAAAACTTATGAGCAATGCGCAGGTTTTTTAAGAATACCCAATGCCGACAATCCTTTGGATAATTCGGCTGTGCATCCTGAAAGTTACGGTATTGTTGAAAAAATGGCTAAAGATTTAAATGTTGGTGTGAATGAATTAATCCGAAATAAACCGCTCATTCAGCAAATTGACTTAAGTAAATATGTTACTGATAAAATCGGTCTGCCAACTTTAAATGATATAGTGCAAGAACTTGAAAAGCCCGGACTTGATCCGCGAAAAGGAATAAGAGTTTTTGAGTTTGATGCTAATATCCGCAAAATTGAAGATGTGAAAATTGGAATGGAACTCCCGGGAATAGTTACCAACATTACTAATTTCGGCGCTTTTGTTGATATTGGTATCAAGGAAAACGGTTTGATACATGTTTCACAAATGGCAGACCGCTATATTTCAAATCCTGCTGAAATTGTTTCGCTGCATCAGCATGTAAAGGTAAGAGTGCTCGAAGTTGATGCAGTTCGAAAACGTGTTGCATTGAAGTTGATTTCGTAAAAACTTTTTTTTCGATTTTAATAAATGAAAAAGACCTAACAGGTTTCAAAATCCTGTTAGGTCTTTAACAAAAGAATTTATTTATAAAAGTTTAGATAAAGCAACAACTCAGTATTAGAATATTTATAAATACAATTAACTGCTTTAATCAATATTAATAGCAAAGTTTATATATTCAAGTAACAGATTATAAAGCATAACTGTTTTTTATTGTTGCTTCATAACTCCCCCTTTAGGGGGTTGGGGGCTGAATAGTTCTTAGAAAATACTTAAGGAAACGGTTAATCCGGCCATTACAATCGAAACCATACTCATAAGTTTGATAAGAATGTTGAGCGATGGACCTGATGTGTCTTTAAACGGATCGCCCACTGTATCACCTACAACAGTTGCTTTATGATTGTCTGAGCCTTTACCTCCAAGATTACCTTCTTCGATATATTTTTTAGCATTGTCCCAAGCGCCTCCGGCATTAGCCATAAAAACTGCAAGTACAAAGCCCGCGCTTAATCCACCAATAAGCAATCCGAGAACGCCTCCTACTCCAAAAATAACTCCTACAAGCACAGGAACTACAATTGCAAGTATCGATGGGAATAACATTTCTTTTTGAGCGCCTTTGGTCGAAATTGCAACGCAACGGGCATAATCAGGTTCAGCTTTTCCTTCCATGATTCCAACGATTTCACGGAACTGACGGCGAACTTCCGCTACCATACTTTGAGCAGCACGTCCTACAGCATTCATGGTCAGTCCACAGAAAACAAATGCCATCATTGCGCCGATAAAAATACCTACAAGTACTATCGGGTTCATTAGCGTTACATTGTAATATTCCATAAAATCAGTAAAAGATGAAATATGAATCTGTTCTTTTGTGAGCATTGCGCTTCCAACTTTGGCAAGACCATCGACCGATGAATGTGCAATACGTTCGAGTGCAATTTTAATTTCTTCGATATAGGAAGCTAATAACGCCAATGCTGTTAACGCTGCCGATCCAATAGCAAAACCTTTACCTGTAGCAGCGGTAGTATTACCAAGTGCATCCAGTGCATCTGTACGTTTACGAACTTCTTTTGGTAAACCGCTCATTTCGGCATTTCCGCCTGCATTATCGGCAATTGGCCCATAAGCATCGGTAGCTAATGTAATTCCAAGTGTTGAAAGCATACCTACAGCTGCAATACCAATTCCATACAAACCAAGGCTTAAGTTAGAATTGAAAGTGAATGTAGCTATATCAAATTGTGCCGCCAAAAAGGCAAGTACAATGGCAAAAGCGATTGTAATAACCGGAATTGCGGTTGAAATCATTCCCAATCCTAAACCTGAAATAATAACGGTTGCCGGTCCGGTTTGAGAGCTTTCAGCCACTTTTTGTGTTGGTTTGTAACTTTGTGAAGTGTAATATTCGGTAGATTGTCCAATAATAATACCTGCAATAAGTCCTACGATAACCGAAAGCGAAATTCCTAACCAGTTTTCAATTCCTAATGCCCAAAGAATACCGAATGTAGAAACAGCAATTAACGCGGAACTTACATTCACTCCAAGTCCGAGCGCGCCAAGCAATTCTTTCATTTTTGCTCCTTCTTTAGTTTTTACAAGGAAAATACCAATGATTGAAAGTATCACACCTACTGATGCAATAATCATTGGGGCAAACACAGCTTTCAATTGCATTGTTTCGTTAGCAATAAATGCAGAAGCACCAAGCGCTGCAGTTGCAAGAATTGAACCAGCATACGACTCGTAAAGGTCGGCGCCCATACCGGCAACGTCGCCTACATTATCACCTACGTTATCGGCAATAGTTGCAGGGTTACGCGGATCATCTTCCGGAATTCCGGCTTCTACTTTACCTACAAGGTCAGCGCCTACGTCGGCTGCTTTGGTGTAAATACCGCCACCAACACGGGCAAAAAGAGCTTGTGTAGATGCTCCCATACCAAATGTTAACATGGTAGTAGTAATGTAAATAAGCTTGTTGTGGTCGGTGTTGTCAACAAACAAATCGAGAATGTAATACCATGCCGAAATATCGAGCAATGCAAGACCTACAACTGTAAGACCCATAACTGCTCCCGAACGGAAAGCTACTTTTAAACCTTTGTTAAGCGAATCCTGAGCTGCATAAGCTGTACGTGCTGACGCATAAGTGGCAGTTTTCATGCCGAAGAATCCGGCTAAACCTGAGAAAAATCCGCCTGTTAGAAATGCAAATGGTACCCAATTGTTCTGTAAATTGAAGTAAGCCATTACTGCAAAAATTAATGCTAACACAACGAATACAATAATTACAACCTTGTATTGCTGCTTGAGGTAAGCCATAGCGCCATCACGTACGTGTTTGGCAATTTTTTTCATCGTGTCGGTACCTTCACTTTCTTTCATCATCTGACGAAAGAAGTAATAAGCAAAACCCAACGCGATGATTGATGCGATAGGAACTAAATAAAAAATGTTTAGCATAATTGATTTTTGTTTTTTGGGTTATTGATTTTTTTTGTTCTTAGTTTTTCGAGTTCATAAAGTTCATAAAGTTCATAAAGTTATAAAGATCATCTAACTTTTGTGAGGTTTATGAAGTTACAGATGTTCAACGATGTTAAGGAAGTTATTAAGCAAAATTGAGAAATCAAGAAATTTGGAAATTGAGAAAAACCATGTTACTTTTTCATTTCATTATTTTTATTTTCCATTCCTTCATTTTTCATTTCCTCATTCTGCAAACGGAATCTTCGTTTCACTACGATTGGCACATTTACATATTAATCACATTAGCACATTGTTCCTGTTACACCAACTGAATATATTCCTTTAAAATAGCTAACGAATAATCTCCGGCATGTTGATTTACAAATCCGATGGCGGAAACTGATGCATTTTCATCGGCTGTGTCTGATATTATTCTTACAACGGTAAGTGGCACTTCATAATCGTCGCATACCTGAGCCACGGCTGCTCCTTCCATTTCGGCGCAAACTACCGAAGGTAAATTCCTGATTAAAGCGTTTTTCATTTCCGTACTCGAAATAAATAAATCGCCGCTGGCTATGTCGCCAATCATTTGTTTGGGATATGCAATTCCCTGTTCAACAAGCATTTTTCGAAATTCTTTATTTACTTTCAGAAAATTATGAACAGCTTTCGATACCAATTCAACATTCTGAATAGGAATTTCAAAAGAAGTTTTTCCGGTAAGCGGAATTTCAAACCGGCGCATTAACGGACGTGCATCCATATCATGCTGAAACAAATGTTGCCCGATAACTATATCTCCTACATTCAGTTCAGGTGAAATAGCGCCTGCAACTCCTGTGAAAATTATGCGGTCAACTTTAAAACGCAAAATCAGATTTGTGGCTGTTGTAGCTGCCGCCACTTTTCCCCAGCGAGAAAAAACCGCTACAACATCCTGACTGAATAATTTCCCTTTATAATAAATACGACTTCCTTCTTCGATGATTTCTTTGTCATCGATAGCAGAAATTATTTTATTTATTTCTTCGGGCATTGCGCCCATGATTCCTAATAGCATAAACCCCTGACCCCTAAAGGGGAAATAAATTAGTTATGTTATATTATTTTCTTTACAATAATCAAATACTCAACTTTAGCAAGTGAAAATTTAATTTGTAAGTGCCTGACATATTTGTTGTTAATAAAATGTCTTTGAGTTTTTTGTGCATTCTTTGTGTCCCGATAATTATCGGGATGTGTAATTGTATAACTTATAAAACACATTTTTACACAGAGTTACACGAAGTAGACACAAAGTTTCACAAAAAATACCAAAGATAATATATGTATTACTATCAATGCTATATCATAAATCAAAACTTATAATAAATTTATAATTAAGCACATCAACAACTTGCGAAAGTTGAGTCAAATATAAATTACTTGCCTCTTTCCCCTTTAGGGGTTAGGGGTAATATTCTTTATTCTCTGATACAAAGTTGGATGCGAATAATGTAAAAACACATTCAGTGGATGTGGCATCAAATTGCTGAGAGATGTAGCCGATAGCTTTTTTAGTCCTGCTATAAGTTCATCGCCAAAACCATATTTGTTTGCAAAATTATCAGCCTGATATTCGAACTTTCTTGAAAGTATATTTCCGCCTAAATCAATTATTAGTGAAACGGGCGAATAAAGTATGCCAAAAACGATAATATTCAAGTGAAAAATAGCATTTGTACCTCCGAGCGATTGTGCAAGTGTATCGCTGTTAAGAAAAAGACCCAGCAAATAAAACATTAGTAATGAAGCCGGAAGCGAAACGAGCATACTTTTAAGCGTGTGTTTGTGCTTGTAATGACCAACTTCATGCGCCAAAACTGCCACAATTTCCTGTGTGCTGAGTTTATCCATCAGCGTATCATATAGCACTATTCTTTTTTTTGGACCTAAACCGCTAAAATAAGCGTTGGCTTTGGTCGAGCGTTTCGAGCCATCAATCTGATAAATGTTTTTCAGCTTAAATCCTGATTTGTGAGCAAATTTTTCAATTTCCGTTCTGAGTTCACCTTCGGGTAGTGGAGTTTGCTTATTGAAAAGCGGAACTATTAATTCAGAATAAAACATGCTCATAAACATACTGAATGCAGTAATTACTCCCCAGGCAATTAACCAAAAATATTCAGGCGTTTGCTGATAAATGAAAATAATGGCTGAAAGCAGCAATCCGCCAATAATTATTGTGAGTAAATATCCTTTTAATTTATCAAATACAAAAGTTTTTGGTGTTGTTTTATTGAATCCGAAACGTTGTTCAATAACAAAAGTATCGTACCACTCAAATGGAATACTGATAAAATCGTTAATAATAAACAAGATGCCGAAAAAGAGTAATGATTGAAGAATTATATTGTCAATTTTCCCGCTTACTTCACCATCGAGCCAGCCAAAACCTCCCAAAATTAGCATTAGTAAAATTACTATAAAACTAAAGCTTGATGTTAAAAGACCGAAACGTGTGTTTGTGCGAAAATATTCCTGCTGTTTTTGGTACTTTTCAGTATCGTAAATATCTGAAAGTATTTGAGGTAACGGAAGTTTGGAATGCCTGATGTTTAAAAGAGAAAGTAGCCTCTCAATAACAAAATCGGCTGAAAGAATTACAATAATTAGAATAAAAATTGTTTGTGAATTCATTGATTATCGGACATTTCGGGTTTTCGTGTTCGAACACGCAAAGATAACAATAATCCTGAACAAAATAATACTTTAAAATAAAAATCTGTTTGAAAAAAGCTATCTTTGTGTTTCAAATTATAACTATTTGCTAAATTTATGAGACTTTATACTGCGGTGCTTGTGCTGTTTCTGGTAATGATTGCCATTCCGGATATATTTTTTTATCTGAAACTAAAAAATAAAAAAGTGAAGCCAATATTCATTATTCTTCACCTTATACCCGCTCTATTATTTACAATTGCCTTTTTATACATAAAAGTCCGTTTAGAGCATTTACAGAATTTCAGAATTGTTATGCTAATCATGTGGCTCAATTTCTTTTTTCTGATAATTTATATCCCGAAGGTAATTCACGTAATTTTTTATTTCCTGAAAAAACTGTATATAAAAATATATAAACGCGATTCTAAATATTTTCTGATAGCGCGCATTTTAACGTCCACAACCATAATTACAGTTATGCTTATGGGCGCTTTTGTAACTCCCCGAAATGTTGAAATTACCCATGTTGAAGTGCCATATAAGAATTTACCTGAAGCTTTTGAAAATTATCGCATAATTCACATTTCCGATTTGCACCTTGGAAGTTACAACAACAAGAAAACAAAATACCAAAAAGTAGTTGATCTTATTAACAAACATAAACCTGATATAGTGGTTTTTTCAGGCGATTTGGTAAATAATTTTGCCGAAGAAACCTACGGTTGGGAAGATGTATTTAATAAAATTGAAGCTAAGTACGGCAAATTTGGTGTAACTGGGAATCACGATTATGGCGATTATTCCGACTGGAAAACTCCAGAAGATAAAGCGTTGAATCTTCAAAAAATCAAAGCTTCATTTGGGGCGCTTGGTTTTACTTTGCTCGATAATAAGCATATACTTCTTAAAATTAACGGCGACAGTATTGTATTGGCAGGAGTTGAGAATATCGGAAAATTTCTGAGTTCGCGCTATGGCGATTTGAATAAAGCTTTAGCAGGAGCCGATAAAAAAACTCCAGTGATATTAATTTCGCACGATCCTACACATTGGGACGAAGAAGTTAGAGATTTTAAAGAAATTTTTCTTACTTTAGCAGGGCATACACATGCCGCTCAGTTAGCCGTGAAAATTGGCAAAAAGTTATATTCTCCGGCATCGCTGTTTTTTCCGCGTTATGCAGGTTTGTATTCCGAGAACGAACAATATTTGTATGTAAACCGGGGTTTAGGTTTTGTTGGATTACCAATGCAAGCAGGTGTACGACCGGAAATTACAGTTATTGTTTTGAAAAGACAATAGTTTTTTTTAGATGTTTGAGAATAAATTACAGAAATTTTACTATCAATATTTTATGAAATTACAGAGATTTTTTATACTTGTTTCATTTGTAATATCAATTTCAGCATTGTTTCTTTCATGCAAGAAGGAAAATACCGATACTATTCGTATAGGAATTTTGAAAGGCCCGACTGAAATAAGTTTTATGAAAATGATGAATGATTCACCGATAATAAACGGTAGAAAAGTAGAATTCATTGTAAAAAACGAGCCGATGCAAATTCAAGCGCTTATAATGCGTAAAGAAGTTGATTTTGCGGTGCTTCCTACTGTTATGGCTGCCAATCTGTATAACAAAGGAGTTAAATTTCAGATGATAGCAAGTCCTGTTTGGGGAACTTTATATTTATTGAGCAACCAAAGTTCGATAACAAAACTCGAAGATATTGAAAATGTGGAAACTGCTGTGTTTGGACAGGGAGTTACACCCGATATTTTGTTCAAAAATCTGCTTGAACAGAAAAATATCAAAAATGTAAAACTGAATTATTCTTATACTTCAAATTCGGATGTTGCAGGGGCGCTATTGCAACGCAAAGTGAAAACTGCCGTGCTTTCGGAGCCCGCTGTAAGCATACTTATTGCAAGAGATTCATCCATTAGAATTGTATCGGAAATAAGTTGTATCGATTTTGTAGATAATGCTGAGAGAGATATTTTTGTGCAAACGGCATTTTTGGTAAGCAATCAGTTTTCGGAAAAATTTCCGGATGCAACCCGTAAAATTTCCTCAGAATACAGAGCAAGCTGTAATTTTATCAATAATTATCCCGAGGAGTCTGCACAACTTGCTGTAAAACTTCATTTATTTCCCGATATAACAACTGCACGTATTTCATTGCCATTATGTAATATCCGATATATTGCAGCATTTGCCATCGAGCATGAGATGTTGCATTATCTCGATATATTTATGAGCTATGATAAACGAAGCATAGGAGGTAAGTTCCCCGATACAAATTTTATTTATAAGTAGAACTGATATGTTCGCCCGGCTCAAAAATGCTTTACCATTAATACTTGCAGTAGTTGTAATGCTGGGAGCTTGGGAAGTTATTTCGCTTACTATTGGCTTCCCCGAAATTTTTCCGGGAATAATTGACTTACTAAAACAAATTTTCAGTTTGTTTACACAGCAGGATTTTTACACAGCAGTTAGCATGACTGTTTTGCGTGGAATTACCGGTTTTGGTATATCTGTAATTTTATCGTTGGGTTTAAGTGTTTCAGCCATATTTTCACCATTCCTAAAATCCTTCCTTCATCCATTTATGGTTTTCTTTAGGTCGATACCAGTAATTTCGCTCGTTTTGGTAGCGTTAATCTGGTTTTCACCTGAATTTTTGCCGGTTTTTATTGCCATTGTTACAATGTTTCCGGTGATTTATCAAAATATGCTCAATGGCTTTGAACTTACGGATATAAAACTTACCGAAATGGCAAAAGTTTTCGGAAAACCAGCTTTTGTTCGCTTTGTAAGTATTTATTTGCCTACTGCAAAACCTGTAATATTTGGCGGAATCACCTCGGCAATGGGCTTCGGTTGGCGCGCGGTGATTATCGGCGAAGTTTTAGCGCAACCACTGCGGGGAATCGGCAGCAGCATGAAAGCGGCACAGGTATTTATTAATATTTCAGAACTTATTGCATGGACTGCTGTTGCAATTCTGGTGAGTTATATTTTCGATATTTTATTAAAGAGATTATCAATTTTTAATTTTAGAAAACTTTACACTGAACCTCATTTTAAAAAGCAATTTGCTGATTCGATACATAAATATGAAATTTCCTCAATTCAATTCACGGATATATCAATGAAATTTGGAAATCAATTAGTTTTAAATGATTTCAACCAAAGTTTTGTTACAGGTACAGTTTATTTTATTCAAGCGCCATCGGGACATGGAAAAACTACCTTGTTGAAGTTGGCATCCTCCCTTCTTTATCCAACGAAAGGAAAAATTGAACGAAAAAATGCCCGTGATATTGGATATTGTTTTCAGGATACAAGGCTGATTCCATGGTTGAATGCACATGAAAATATTTTTTATGCTATTTCAAAACATTCCGATAAGGAAAAAACCGAAAAACTTTATCAATTGCTCGTATCGAAAACTCTTTTGAATGAACATATACAAAAAATGCCCCACGAACTAAGCGGAGGGCAATTGCAACGTGTAAATCTGATCAGAGCTTTGCTGGCGTTTCCCGAAGTTCTCCTGCTCGATGAACCGTTAAACGGACTTGATGACGCAATGAAAAAAACGGTTGTGAAATTGTTGTGCGATTACATCAACGAGTATAAACCACTTGTATTATGGGCAACGCACGAAATCCCCAAACTTGAAAACCTGTCTGTGTCAATTGTTGAGATTTAGTCAGTTACTTCTTCCGATAAAAATTTACAGATTTCATTCATGGCTTCTGTACGTGCTTTTTCAAGTACTTCGTTTACAATAATTTTATCGAAAAGTGTGGCGTATTTCAGTTCGTAATCGGCTTTTTTTATTCGTTCCACTATCATTTCGGGCGATTCGGTACCTCTGCGTGTAAGTCGCTCATGCAATGTTTCAATATCGGGAGGAGCAATAAAAAGCGCCAATGCTCGTTTCCCAAACTGCTTTTTAATATTCAGGCCGCCGAGCACATCAACATCAAAAATTATGTGATTTCCTTTTGCCGAAATACGGTCGATTTCAGAATGTAAAGTGCCGTAAAAGCAACCCGGATAAACTTCTTCGTATTCTATTAAATCGTTGTTTTTTATGTGCTGTCTGAACTCATCAGCCGACAAGAAATAATATTCTACACCGTTTTGCTCTTTTCCGCGTGGCGCACGACTTGTGGCAGAAATGGAGAACTCCAGATTTGGAATTTTTGTAAGCAGGTATCTGATAATGGTGCTTTTACCTGAACCCGATGGAGCCGAAAGGATAATCAGTTTTCCAGACATAAACTATAAAACGTTGAGGATTTGTTCTTTAATTTGTTCAAGTTCATCTTTCATAAGCACCACAATTTTTTGCATAACGCTGTGGTTTGATTTTGAACCCAGTGTATTGACTTCCCTGCCAATTTCCTGTGCAATAAATCCGAGTTTCTTACCGGGCGATTTTTCATGCTGCATGGTTTCGATAAAATAATCGAGATGCGTGCGAAGTCTGATTTTTTCTTCGTTTACATCCAATTTTTCGATATAGTAAATCAATTCCTGTTCGAGGCGATTTTTGTCAATTTCAATTTTTTCCGATAAATTTTGAAGATTTTCTTCTAATCGCGTTTTAATTTTTTCAACTCTTTCGGTTTCATAAGGTGCAATGTCATCTAACAAACTGCCAATCCTTGCAATTTTATCCACAAAAACCTTTTCGAGCGATTTCCCTTCCTGAATTCTGAAAGTTTTCAGTTCGCCAATAGCCGCCGAAATTCCTTTTGAAATCTCAACCCATTCTTCTTCTTCCAGAACGGCAGTATCGGTTTTCAAAGCATCGGGTAGGCGCAACAATACTTCGAACCAATTTTCGGGAACGGCAATGTTGAGTTGCTCCGAAATTTGCTGAATCTGATTGTAATACGAACTTATTACCGATTGATTGATTTGTGTTGCTGCATCTTTGCTGCTATTGTCGATATAAAGCAGAAAATCAATTTTTCCGCGCTCAAGTTGCTGCGATATTTCATTTCTGATTTCAATTTCCTTTTCGCGGTAAGTCCCTGAAATTCTTGTGGAAACATCGCACTGTTTGCTGTTAAGCGACTTAATCTCTATTACAATTTTTTTATTTCCGTATTCACAAAAGGCTTTTCCGAAGCCCGTCATCGATTGTATCATTGTGTTCCTTAATTATTTATCGTTTTTTCAGTTTTTTAATTCATAATAAATCTGAATTATAAATGCAAAAGTACAATAATTTATTCAAATGTTTAGAAATGAGTTTCAATTTGAGATTATTGCAATTGTAAGTGAATTTTATTTTAGCGATAGAAGAGGAAATTCATCATTTTACGCCAATGTTTAGGAGCTTAAATTTAAGTAAATTGCTTACAACTGATTTTGTGTTTCATAACTTTAATCGAAAATATTTTTGGATAATATCTTAAATTCTGATTAAGTTTTTGTGTTGATTAAATCAAATAATTATTATTTTTAATCCAATACTTATCTCCACTTTCAAATTAGTACAATAAAAAAATCCCTGCAACAAAATTGTATGCAGGGATTCTTGTTGAAATATATATTGAAGTCCGCAGGATTTCGCCTTGCGGGAAGATAGTTTATTTTAATTGATAGTTGACAGTTGATAGTTAGGTTACAGTTGACAATTTGTTAATATTTTACTGTCAACTGTCCACTTTCAACTATCAATTATTTTTACATCATTCCACCCATTCCACCGCCCATAGGCATTTGCGGAGCCGGATTGTCTTCTTTCTTTTCAGTAATTACGCATTCTGTTGTAAGGAACATACCTGCTATTGAAGCAGCATTTTCCAAAGCCACGCGTGTTACTTTTGCAGGGTCAACCACACCGGCAGCAAACATATTTTCGAAAACTTCGGTACGTGCGTTGTAACCAAAATCGCCTTTACCTTCGCGAACTTTCTGTACAACTACTGCGCCTTCTTTTCCGGCGTTAGTAACAATCTGACGTAAAGGTTCTTCGATAGCGCGTTTAACAATTTCAATACCAATTGCTTCGTCATCGTTTACAGTGCTAATGCTGTCGAGCGATTCGATAGCGCGGATATAAGCCACACCGCCACCTGGTACAATACCTTCTTCGATAGCTGCACGGGTTGCGCTAAGAGCATCGTCCACACGGTCTTTCTTTTCTTTCATTTCCACTTCCGATGGAGCGCCTACTTTCAGTACAGCCACACCACCCGAAAGTTTCGCAAGGCGTTCCTGTAGTTTTTCGCGGTCGTAATCCGAAGTAGTTTGGGCAATCTGCGATTTAATTTGCGCGATACGAATATCAATATTTTCTTTTGCGCCTGCGCCGTTTACAATAATCGTGTTGTCTTTGTTAACGGTGATTTTTTCAGCTGTTCCAAGCATTTCAAGTGTAGCCTGATCAAGTTGAATACCTTTTTCTTCCGAAATTACCACACCACCGGTGAGAATTGCAATATCTTCGAGCATTTCTTTACGACGGTCGCCAAAGCCGGGAGCTTTAACGGCACAAATTTTCAACTGAGCACGCAAACGGTTCACAACAAGTGTTGTTAGTGCTTCACTTTCTACATCTTCTGCAATAATCAACAATGGACGACCGGTTTGAACTGCCGGTTCAAGAATTGGAAGCAATTCCTTAAGATTCGAAATCTTTTTATCGTAAATAAGGATATATGGTTTTTCCATTTCCACTTCCATCTTTTCGGTATTGGTAACGAAATAAGCCGAAATATAACCACGATCGAACTGCATACCTTCAACTACATCGATGGTAGTGTCAGTTCCTTTTGCTTCTTCAATGGTGATAACGCCATCTTTCGAAACTCTGCGCATAGCATCGGCAATCAGTTTTCCGATTTCCGGGTCGTTGTTAGCCGAAATTGAAGCTACTTGCTCAATTTTGTTGTAATCGTCGCCAACAGTTACCGATTGCGAAGCGATGTTTTTAACTACTGCACTTACAGCTTTGTCAATTCCACGTTTTAAATCCATTGGATTCGCACCTGCGGTAACGTTTTTCAAACCTACACTAACAATTGACTGTGCCAAAACGGTAGCGGTTGTTGTTCCATCACCTGCATCTTCACTTGTTTTCGATGCTACTTCTTTAACAAGTTGCGCACCAAGGTTTTGGAATGAATCTTCCAACTCAATTTCTTTTGCAACGGTTACACCATCTTTAGTAATGTGAGGTGCACCGAATTTCTTCTCGATAATTACATTACGACCTTTTGGTCCGAGTGTTACTTTCACTGCATTTGCCAACTCATCAACTCCTTTTTTCAGTTGATCGCGTGCATCAATATTGAATAAAATTTCTTTGCTCATAATTTTGCCCCCTAACCCCCTAAAGGGG
>CAYONE010000032.1:0-41070 GCA_964405245.1 uncultured Paludibacter sp. | reverse complement strand
TTTTCGGCACTAAAGCCGCTTAATATTTATTTTTTTTCTAACGGACTATTGTAAATTAAAACACAAACAAAATTATTAATGATATTTGAACCACACCGATAACTTTCGCTAACACATAAGTCAACATTAGGAATAATTAGCAACAATGAAAATGTATTTTTTGCAACATATTTATGTTTTTTTTCTTCCTTATGTGTTCTTATGTGGTTAATTTTCTATTATGGTAAAAGTAGAAATAATTATATGTATAATTTGAATGCCTGTAAATTAAGAAATTGGCACATTGGCAAATTAAGAAATTATTTCCTTGCTTCTTGAGTTTCCTTTGCATTTAACTTTCGATTACCTCTGAAAGCAATAAGAAAAGCGTTTGGAAACTTATCAAGATTTTTTTTACGTAATTCCTGAATTTTTTTATGATCGGTATCTTCGCCAATCGTATATTTGTACATACCATTTTCAAAGAATACATTTACATCTTTCATTCCTTTTAACTCGGGAGCATTTACACTCAGTTTACTTGCCGATGCCAAAATCTGCAATTTAAATACAGTAACCGAATCGGAAGTTGCTTTTACCTGAGAAGTATTTGAGTACGATTCGGAATTGCTAACAATAGTGTTTTGCTGGCGATTTTCCACTGATTTCTCCAAAGGCGTATCATTTTTCTTTGTATTTTGTTCAGGTACAGTCTGAACTTCAAAATGTTCGTCAGCATTTTCAATCAACTTATATTGTTGATTTTTATCGGTAACAACACCCATCTTTTTATCATAACTACGCTTATAATTTACAAAAGCGTTATAAATTGATGCGGCAAGTTTGTTTCTGCCTGCATCACTTGCCAAAAATCTCTCTTCAACAGGATTAGAAATAAAGCCAAGTTCGATAAGAACACTCGGACAAGCAGAACGATGTAAAACCCAAAAACCGGCCTGGCGTACACCTCTGTCATGTCTTTTGGCATAATTCACAAACTGATTCTGAATAGCAGATGCAATTTCAATACTTTTATCAAGATATTTATCCTGCATAAATTCGAACATTATGTATGAATCGACGGATGAAGGATCAAAACCTTTATATTTGGTTTTATAATCATCTTCGAGCAACATTACAGAGTTTTCAGTCATTGCTACTTCAAGATTTGCTTTTGACTTTGCAAGACCTAGGGTATATGTTTCGGCGCCATAAGCCTGCGAACCTTTAGTAGCATTAGTATGTATAGAAATAAACAAGTCAGCATGATTTTCGTTAGCTATGTCAGCGCGTTTTTGCAGAGGAATAAATAAGTCAGTTTTTCGGGTATAAACTACTTTTACATCGCTGAAATTTTCTTCAATAAGTTTTCCAACTTTTAAAGTAACAGCCAAATTAATGTCCTTTTCTTTTGAAATTGAACCAACAGCTCCAGCATCATGTGCTCCATGTCCGGCATCAATAACAAGAACAAATTTTTTTGACTGTGAAAAAAGCGAAAATGTCAACAGGTGAGAAAAAGTAAATAATAAGGTAAAAAATGGAATTAAAAATTTCTTTGATTTCATTCGGATTCAATATTGTTAAGTGAAAGAAATTATCAACAAAAACAACTTCGGTAAAACAATTCTTACTGATATTTTTAATGTCGGATAATGGAATTCAATCATTATTATCAAATTTCATGCAAAAATAATCTTTTTTATCGGTGTTTCCCTAAGTTATTAAGAAGTAAATTATCAAATTAAACATAAAAAAAAGTTATATAAAAAACAGGATGCTCAATTTTGACTAATTTTGCATTCAGAAATTTAATTTTTAATAGTTGCAGGAGGATGTATTACTCCATTTTGGTAATTAGCAAACACAAATACTTTAACTTGATCATATTTTTATGGTTAACTTTTTCGTTATATGTAACGGGACAGTCAACCATACAGAATAATGAATCTCTGCCTTCTACAGCCCAAACAACAACAGCACCTGCAACTGCTGCCAACGACTCGATAAAACCAAAAACCAATAAAAAATCAGGAGCAATTGATTCAGAGATAAAATATTCGGCGCAGGATTCAATTGTATTTTTTGCTAATGGTACAGGTTTTCTTTATGGAGCAACTGATTTAACATACAAAGAAATCAATCTGAAAGCAGAAATTGTAAGAGTAAAAATGGATAGCAGTTTGCTTTATGCTCGGGGCATTATTGATAGTACAGGTTTACGAAAAGGAGACCCGGTTTTCTCCGAAAAAGAGAAAGAATATACTTCGAGAGAATTGTCCTATAATCTTAAATCTCAAAAAGCATTTATCAGACAAGCTGTAACAAAAGAAGGTGAAGGATACATTGTGAGCGACCGCACAAAAAAAATGGAAGATAATACATTTTGTATTGCCGATGGAAAATATACAACATGTGAAGATACTGATCATCCGCATTTTTATCTGCGTTTATCAAAAGCAAAAGTTAAACCCGATGAATATATAGTAACCGGTCCGGCACAACTTGTTGTGCTTGATGTTCCGCTTCCATTAGCGTTGCCATTTGGTTTTTTTCCGTTTACCGATAAATATTCCTCCGGATTACTGATGCCAAGTTATACCAATGAAATGTCCCGCGGTTTTGGACTAAACAACGGAGGTTGGTATTTTGCCATTAACGATTATGTTGACTTGGAATTACGTGGCGAGATTTACACGAAAGGTACCTGGGCAATGAAAGCATCGACAAATTATGTAAAAAAATACAAATTAAGAGGCTCATTTTCAGCCGAATATCGCGAAGACGTAACAGGTGAAAAAGATTTTCCTGATTATAGTAAAAGAAAAAATTTCAGCGTTCAATGGTCGCACACACAGGATCAGAAAGCTAATCCGAACTTTACATTTTCGAGTAGTGTAAATTTTTCGACCAGTGGTTATAACCGAAGCAACATTAACAGTTACTCACGCCCTGAACTTAACTCAGAAAACACAAAGTATTCGAGTATCAATTTCACAAAACGTTTTCCTGAGTTACCATCACTGAGCCTTTCGGGAGGTATGTCCATTACGCAGCGCACAAAGGACTCGACTATTAGTCTTAATCTGCCAAACATAAACATATCATACAGCCGTTTTTACCCGTTTAAACGAAAAAATGCTATTGGGGACGAACGTTGGTACGAAAAAATATCCATGTCCTATTCAGGATCACTTACAAACAGCATTGATACGAAAGAAAGTTTACTTTTAAAATCTTCGTTACAGCGCGATTGGCGAAACAGTTGGCGACATTCAATTCCTGTTTCGGCAACATTTAATATTTTGAAATACATCAATGTTTCTCCATCGTTTTCTTATAACGAACGTTGGTATTTACAGTCAGTAAATAAAAGTTGGGATAAAGACGCTCAAAAGGAAAAAACTGATACTATTTCAAAATTTACGAGAATGTACGATTTCAATATGGGTATTAGTGCATCTACCAAACTATATGGTTTTTTTATTCCAATTCGCTCAATTTTTGGTGATAAAATTGACAGAATCAGGCATGTTATGACACCAAGTATCGGATTTTCGTACGTACCTGATTTTGGCGATGAAAAATGGGGAATGTTTGATACGTACGTTAAAAGTGTTCGTGATAATTCTAATCCCGACATTTATCATGAAAGTACTGTAAGATATGCAAAAAGTCTTCAGGGCGCTCCAAGCACAGGTAAATCTGGAAATATTAATTTCTCGTTAGGAAATAATGTAGAAATGAAAGTGCGTAACGATAAAGATACAACAGGAAAAAATCCATTCGAAAAAATTAGTTTAATTGACAACTTATCGATAAGTGGAGCCTATAATCTGGCTGCCGATTCAATGAATTGGTCGAGTTTTTCGACAAGTATTCGCTTAAAACTTCCGTTTGCAAAAAATTATTCTTTAAACCTTAGTACAAGCTTTGATCCATACATGTATGGTCTAACATCAAGCGGCAATCCCGTTCGGATTAATAAGCTTAGATGGAATAATGGTAAGTTTCCGCGTTTTACAGGAACAAGTACTTCGTACAGTTATACATTAAATAACAGTACATTCGAAAAGCTATTTAAAGGAAAAAAAGACAGTAAAAGTGATTCAAATGATCCACCCGGAAAAGGATTAGATTCGGATGCCGAGGCTTTTGGCAAGGATCAGGGAATTCAGAAAGGAACAAATCAGAATTCTGAAAACAAAGCTGATAACTTTTCGGAGGATGGTTATGAAAAAATAAGTATTCCTTGGAGTATTAATATTAATTATACGGTAAGATATGGTAATACCACATTCAATAAAGCTAAAATGGAATATGATATGGGCTTTATCCATAATTTAAGTTTCAGCGGAAACCTGAATTTAACACAAAAATGGACTTTAAATGCAAACTCAACCTACGATTTCAAAACCAAAGAATTTACATATTTCAGTATGAACGTAAACCGGAATTTGCATTGTTGGAGTATGTCGGCAAATATAGTTCCATTTGGCGTTTACAAATCGTACAGCTTTCATATTGGTGTAAATTCAAGTATGTTATCCGACCTGAAATATGATAAGCGAAGTGAATATGGCGGAAAAGCAATAACATGGTATTAAATTTTGCAAAAAACTATAACCTGAATGAACAATTGGAATAAAAAAAACATTTGAAGTTTTAATATTATCTTTGTACCCGAATTCTACGGATTTCACTCATTTTTCAGGATTAACAACGAATAATTATCGAAAAGAATTTCTCAAAAAAACATAAAAATAAAAATGAAAATTACAGCAAACAAGTCAGTATCTGCCGAATACGAATTATATGTAGATGGCAAAAATGGCGGAGCGCGTGAATTGATGGAGCGCGCCACCGAAGAAAAACCTCTGAGCTTTATTTATGGTGTTGGTATGATGCTACCAAAATTCGAAGAAAATTTATTTGGACTTTCAGTAGGAGATAAATTTGAATTTACCATAAATAATGAAGATGCTTACGGACCATACGAAGAAGAAAATGTAATCGATTTGGAACGTTCGATATTTGAAATCGATGGCAAATTTGACGAAACAGTAATTTTTGCCGGAAATATGGTTCCACTCATGGACTCAGAAGGCAATAGAATTAATGCAAATATAGTTTCGGTTAACGATACTCACGTGAAAGTTGACCTGAATCACCCGCTTGCAGGTGAAAATTTGCATTTCAAAGGCTCAGTACTCGAAGTAAGAGAAACAACTGAAGAAGAGCTTTCCTCACTTCACGGTGGTGGATGTGGTTGTGGAAGCGGTGGCTGCGAAAGCGGTGGTTGTGGTTCTGGTTGTGGTTGCGACGATGGCGATGATTATGAAAATGGTGGTTGCGGCTCAGGTTGCGGTTGCAAATAATTGTTTCTTTTTTTTCAAATACATTCAACGGATATGCACTGATAAATGCATATCCGTTTTTACTTGTTACAAAATCACTACTTCAGAAAAAAAACATATCTTTGTTATCTGAAAATTATAATAAGAAAAAACTGTAGTATAAAAATGTCGAACTCTATCGGAAAAATTTTCACATTCACATCGTTTGGCGAATCGCATGGAAAAGCTATTGGAGGCATAGTTGACGGATGTCCAGCCGGAATTTATCTTGATTTGGACTTCATACAAAATGAACTTGACAGGCGCAAACCCGGACAATCATCGATAACTACACCCCGAAAAGAAGATGATAAAGTTGAATTTCTTTCAGGAATTTTTGAAGGAAAAACTACAGGCACACCCATTGCATTTGTCATTTACAATCAAAATCAGCACAGTTCAGACTATAACCATTTAAAAGATGTTTATCGCCCTTCACATGCAGATTATGTTTATCATCAAAAATACGGCATCCGCGATTACAGAGGCGGTGGAAGAAGCTCCGCACGCGAAACTGCATCGCGGGTTGTAGCCGGAGCAATTGCCAAACTTGTTCTTAAAGAATCAGAAATTACCATTTCGGCATTTACTTCGCAAGTTGGTCCCATTGCAATGAGCGGTTCAATTAACGAAGTTGATTTCACTAAAATTGAGAAGAACATTGTGAGATGCCCTGAGCAAAAAGCTGCCGAACAGATGATTTCGTATATTGAAGAACTTAAAAAATCCGGAGATTCCACAGGAGGCATCATTTCGTGTACAATAAAAGGTGTAAAAACCGGCATTGGCGAGCCGATATTTGACAAATTACAAGCCCGACTTGCCGAATCAATGCTGAGTATTAATGCTACGCATGGTTTCGATTATGGAACAGGTTTTCAGGGAGTCACGCTTAAAGGTTCTGAAATGAACGACCCTTTTACTGCAATTGATGGAAAAGTAAAAACGCGAACAAACAATTCAGGTGGCATTCAGGGTGGAATCAGTAACGGTGAAGATATTTATTTCAGAGTATTATTCAAACCAGTTGCTACAATATCGAAACTTCAGAATACCGTAGATACAAATGCCAACGAAATTACACTTCAAGCCAGAGGCAGACATGACCCATGTGTTTTGCCGCGAGCCGTACCGGTTGTAGAAGCTATGGCTGCAATTACCTTACTCGATTTATATTTAATCAGTAAAATGTACCGATAAAAATCTGCTTAATGAAAAACACAGCCGAAAAATGGGCGTTGATAATTAATCCTAAATCAGGGAAGAGAAAATTCAATCAGCAAATAAAATATTTGTTTGAAAATCTCGATAAATCAGATATTGAATACGAATATCAAATGACGCGCTTCGCAGGTCATGCGCAGAAAATTGCTGCCCGATTTATAAAGCAAGATTTTAAAAATTTTTTGGTTGTTGGTGGCGATGGAACTATAAGTGAAGTTGTAAACGGAATTTTCGGAACGAATTCTGAAAACACTTCTGAAATGAAAGTCGCAATCATTCCCCGTGGAACCGGTAACGATTGGGCGCGTTTTTGGGGTTTAACCCGCGATTACAAACATTCCATTGAAGTTTTTTTAAATCAAAATCTCAAAAAAATTGATATTGGTAAAGTAAATTACATCCTCGAAGGCGAAAATCACACACATTTTTTTATAAATTCTGTAGGTTTCGGACTTGATGCTGCCGTAGTAAGAATTGCTCACCATTTACGCCGATACCTCGGCAGTTACTCAATTTTATATTTTATAGCATTGTTGAGCGCTGTTTTTACATATCGTTCGGCTGACACTATAGTGCAGGTGAATGGAAAAACTATCAAAAAAAATATGTTTACATTGAATATTGCCAACGGTTGCTACAGCGGTGGTGGAATGAAACAAAATCCTGATGCCATTCCATACGATGGACAGTTAGATGCAATGATTGCTAATAAACCTACTTTCAAAGATATAGTAAAAGCATTGACTATGTTATTTAACGGTTCACTTTTACAACATCCGATGATTGAATCGTTTCGGTCAGATAAAATGACAGTTAACATAATGCAAAATGGTTGTTTTGAGGCTGATGGAATAGTAGTTTATGCTGAAAATGAGTTCAGCATTGAAACTTTGACCAACGGAATACAAATGATTGTGCCTAAATCTGTCTAACTTAATTTAATGAAATTATCAGGTTATAATATTTATTTTTCTTCGAGGATTTATTTGCAGATAAAACTTTATCTGATTATTTTCCCGATTCTCATTTTTTTAACTGCTTGCAATCCCGAAAAGGACATTCCTGACTTACCTGAACCGAACGAAAAAGATTCTGTTCCAATAGTAAACCCAAAGCCGGCAATTAACTTTTTCGATATTGAGTCCTTTCCTGAAATTTTTGTGGAAATATCTACCGATGAATGGAATTCGTTCCTGAATTATTTTGATATGAATTCAAATAATGAAGAATATGTAAAATGCTCGTTTAAAATTAAGGATAAATCGAATATAATTATTCTTGAAAATTGCGGTTTGCGATTAAAGGGCAATACAAGCCGACGACGACCTGAAGGAAAAAAAGGCGAAAAACATAGTTCAACAAATCCTGACTGGCATCATGCAAGTTTTGGTGTAAAATTCAACCAGTACTTATCGGGGCAAAAAATTTCAGGTACCGACCGCATAAACTTAAAATGGTTTAAGGATGATGCAATGTATGTTCGCGAAGTTTATTGTTATGACTTATTTGAGCGTTTTGGAGTTTGGACAGCTCCGCAATCGTCATATTGTAAATTGAAACTGAAAATTAAAGAAGATAAAGACACTGTTTATTACGGAGTTTACCAAATGCTTGAAGCAGTAAATAATGATTATCTTAAAAAAAGGAAGAATCTATTTGGCGATAGTAATGGATTCCTTTGGAAAGCAAACTGGGGCGCCGACTTTAAAACGGCAAATACCGCGTTAATGGATGTAGAAAATATCACACTTAACAAAACCTACACACCGGTTTATGATTTGAAATCCAACACTATGAGTTTGGAACTTGCACGACAAATTTTATCAGAATTTATAGTTAACCTAAACACGAAAACAGGAAATGACTTTAAAACCTGGATAAGTTCAGTTACCGATGTATCACTTTTTCTGAAAACATACGCTGTAAGTGTGTTGTGTGGAATGTGGGACGACTATTGGATGAATAAAAACAACTTTTATTTTTATTTTAATTCGCAGGGAAAATTCTATTTTATTCCATACGATTACGATAATACGTTAGGAACTTCGATGTTAATGAGTGATTCGGGAAAACAGGATTTACTTAACTGGGGAAATAATTCACATCCACTGGTAAAAAAAATAATTGATATTCCTGAATATCGCCAATTATATATTTCCTATATCAACGAATTATGCAACTCTTCGAATGACTTTTTTGAATACTCAAAAAGCGCTTTACGCATAAATAAATGGCAAGGTTTGATTCGAAATCATATTTGGAATAGTACAGGCGAAGATATGGAAATAATTGACCGCCCTGCATCCTGGGGAAACTGTGCTTTTTACCGGCTTTTGGGAACAACAAATAATTACTTTATCATCAGAGCATCAAATATACCCAAATAATTTTTCCCCCTGAACTCTTGTATCTTTTGTACTTCATTTTAATTTGGCTAAGATGACTATTTCGGTCGTTAATAAAAAAAAATCTTCAATCATATTAAAAATGAATGAAGATTTTTCTAAAAATTATACTACAACTTAATTTTCTCCTTAATAATTAAATTATTGTTATGCAAAATGGTAAAGAAAAATTAAATTAGTTTCTAATGCCGGCTTTTTTGAATCTTTAATTTCAAGAGTTGCAAAAATTTCTGCTTTTGATATTCCACGTAAATTTACAAGCGATACTAATTTTGCACGGCAACGAACTTCGCTGTTAGCAGTAACTGCCTGCATAAATCTAAGTTTCTCAATACCATAATTTACAGTAAGTTTTGAGTTATTTATCTCAACAAGCTCATTCCATAAATAAGGTAAAATTGATAAGTTCAAAAATCCGTGTGCAATTGTAGATTTGAATGGACTTTCGGTTTTTGCACGTTCCACATCGGTATGTATCCATTGATGATCGAGTGTGGCATCTGCAAACAAGTTTATTTGCTCCTGTGTAATGGCATGATAGTCCGAAACACCAATTTCTTTTCCAACATATTTTTCTAAGTCTTCAAAACCGTTAATGATAATTTTACTCATTTCCAAATATTTAAAATTGCACAAGTGAATTAATTTTGTGCAAAAATAATACTTTTCATCAAAACATCCAAGTTTGACAAACTAAATAGTTAAAAAGAATGTAAAAGTATTGAACCAGTAATTAGAAAAGTGTATTCTCAACATAGCCATCCAATTCCGGATATTTCACTTTATTCATTATCTCGGGGTAATTTCTATTTTGTCGGGCATTATTGGCGATCCGGGAAATTGAATGAGCATCCATTAAATGGCTATCAAAAGGTTTAATCAGAGATTTGAGTTGCTGTAAATCAGTGTTTTTATCAATCCAGTAATTACAATCCTTATTGTTAAGTATCAAAGGCATTCTTTTCTTTAGATTGTGAATTTTCTCCATCAAAGTATTTGCAGGAGTAGTTACTATGCTAAAACTTCGGTTTGTTTCACCTGTGGCAGGATTCATCCAGACATCGTAAATTGCGCCAAGCATAAAACCTTTGTTGTAAGGGTCGAAAACATAATATGGATATTTAAAACCATTAAAATCACGGTACTCGTAAAAACCGGTTACCGGTAACAGACAACGTTGTGAAAGTGCAGCTTTTCTGAACGATGGTTTTTCGAATAAAGTTTCACCTATGGCATTCAAAGTTTTTGTACGGATTTCATGGGCATCATTTTCGTTTCGGGTCCATGAAGGTACAAGTCCCCATTGATACATCGAAATTCCTTTACTGTGTATTACAGGTAAATGTGGATGAGCAAAACCACTAACAAAAAAATAATCAGAAAACTCAGGTAGTTCATGCATACGTTTTTCATCATCTCTTTCGAGATAGTCATAATACTTTTCAACAGTAAGTAAAGTATTATTGCGTACTATTGCTACGGTAAAACACATTTTAAACGTTATTTGTACAACTACTATTCATCTGTGTAACAATATTTAAACGGAAATTGTTTTAAGAAGTTCTGAACAAAAAACTTGCAAATAAACCGCTTTAATTGAACAGAATATTGAAAATACTGAATTTCATATTCATTTTTTAATAATTTACAATTGAAAAATTTACAATTTACAATTGCATTAATTTGAATTACTACAATAAAGATATTTCCTATGTGCAAATATTTTTTGTAAAAAATATAATTATATTCATTCTGATAAATGAAAAATGTTACAGTCAGTATTATCTTTGCAAAAAAAATATATGGCTTTAATTAAAGAAGTTCGCGGATTTTTACCAAAAATAGGTGAGAATTGTTATCTGGCTGAAAATGCTACGATTGTAGGAGATGTTATATTGGGTGATGGATGCAGTGTGTGGTTTAATGCGGTGCTGCGTGGCGATGTAAATTCAATAAGAATCGGAAATAATGTAAATATTCAGGATGGTTCGGTACTGCACACTCTATACCAAAAATCAACTGTGGAAATTGGCGATTTTGTATCGATAGGACATAATGTAACTGTACATGGTGCAAAAATCGACAACTATGCTCTCATCGGTATGGGCGCAACATTACTGGATTATGCTGAAATTGGTGAAGGCGCCATTGTAGCTGCCGGTGCTTTAGTTCTGAGTAATACTAAAATTCCTCCATACACACTTTGGGCAGGAGTTCCCGCTAAATATGTAAAAGATGTGGAACCGGAAAAAACACATGAGATGAACATAAAAATAGCTCATAACTACGCTATGTATGCCGGATGGTACAGAGAGGAATAGTTTATAGTTTATATTTATTAGTTTATTGTTTATAGTTCAAGAAAAAGAATAAAAAGATAGATGAGTTTGACTACCAATTTGTGATAAAAAAAACATTCAACTGATTTGTTATAAAAGTATAATCACCGTTTTAATCTTAATAAACTTCCATAAAGGAAACAAGCATTATATACTTTACAAACTTTATAAACTTTTTTTAAATTTAAACTACTTATAATTCGTACGAAGTACTCTGAATTCAGTACGGCGATTAATTTGATTGGCAATTTCCTGTTGTTCAGGTGTAAGTTTAAGAATATATTGCTCGGTTAAAACATCATTTTCTTTTAAAAACGGATATTTTTGAGCGGCATTTGCATCTATTACATACGGTTTTTCTTCACCATAACCTACAGAAGTAAGCCTGTTTGCAGCAATACCTTCCGATATTAAATAATCTACAACTGATTTCGCTCTGCGTTCAGAGAGCAGTTTATTACTTGCATTGTCGCTTTTATAGTCGGTGTGAGCGCTGAGTTCGATGGTGATATTCGGATTATCGCGCAGTATTTTTACCAAAGCCTTTAATCCGGTAACCGATTCGGGTGTGAGTTCCCATTTACCAAATTCGTAAAAAATATTGTTTAACTGAACAGGTTTATAAATGGTATTAAGTTTAAAATTTTGAGAAAAAGATTTACTGTCATTTATTCCCATCGTTGAAAGTTTTCCTTCATTGTTCAGATAACCTCTTGCTGATGCCATCATAACACATTCCATGTTCTTTTCAAGTTTAATACGGTATGAACCATCCTTACGGGTAACTACACGAGCATTCATGCCTGTATTGCTTACTAATCGCACTACGGCATCGGGTATCGGATTTTGATTTTCATCTGTAACTTTTCCTTCAACTACAAATTCGCTCACAGGAAGTTCAAAGCTCCATAGAGCATCAAATCCGCGCGGTTCACCTCTGTTAGAACTAAAATATCCGCGCTCAGCTTTACTTTCGAATGTGATTCCAAAATCATCGGCGTTTGAATTTATTGGCATTCCAAGATTTGAAACTACCCACGATTCATCTTTTTGTTTTTCTGCTTTAAAAATATCGAGCCCACCCAAACCTGCATGACCATTCGAAGAAAAATAAAGTGTATTTTCATTCTTTAACATCGGGAACATTTCGTCGCCTGAAGTATTTATTGAAGAACCAGCATTTTCAATATATTTTACCTCATCGCCTTCAATTTTACCTTTCCATATATCTTTTCCGCCAAAACCTTTGGGTGCATCAGAAACAAAGAAAATAGTTTCTCCATCGGGAGCTATTGCCGGATGAGCTACTGAAATTGTGCTGTCGGCAAAGAATTTGATTTTTTTTGGTTCGCTCCAAGCACCTCCGGCACGTGTCGAAGCAAATATTTCAGTTCCGGCATCGTTATTCGATTGCTGATTAGCACGTGTAATATACATAGTTTTACCATCGGGCGAAAAACTGCAAATACCATCATCGGTTGAAATTGTGTTCACTTCACTGCCTATAACTTCAGGTTTTTCCCATTTTCCGGTAGCATTTTTACGTACATAAAAAATTTTATTTACAGGAATTCCTGTAATAGCACTGTTTTTTTGTACTATTTTTTTGTTGAATTGCCGCGATGAAGTGAAAAAAAGCATTCCATCATCGTTGCCTGCAAATGCCGGACTAAAAGTTGAAGTGCGACGAACATTAAAAATGTCCGCTTTTTTAACGATATATTCAGAAGGTTCAGCTTTGAATTTTTCTGATAATATTGCTGCTTGTATTCCATTTTTTGCAATTTGACAGCTTGAGTCCTTTTGTAAATAAATTTTATAGTTTTTTACAGCATCAATGTATTTGCCATTACGATGTAATGCCTGAGCATAACGCAGATAAATAATACTATCGACGTAATTATTTTTCAGAGAATTTAAATATGCTCTTTCTGCTTGTATCGCATAATTCGTAAGACGATGACTTTCTGCCTGTTTGAATGCCACTGCCGAACGGAGTTCCCTGTTTTTTCCGGGAATTCTACCATAAACGCTTTTGTATATTTCACCGGCTGAATAATATTCACCAAGTTCAAACTGTTTATCTGCTTTTTTTATCCGCGCTTTTACACCACAACTTTGCAGAGAAACCAATGAAATTAAAATCAGCAAAATATTAATTGATATTTTTTGCATGCAAAAAAGAACTATAATTTTAAAAAATTGAAAATTGTAAACTTGTTCGTTGAAAATAAATTAAGCGCTAAAAAACTATGATTTAACCTTATTCTGATTAAGTCAGAATTTGAAAATATTATACTAATTCATGAATAACCAACCCTGAGCGCAATTTTGGCTCGAACCATGTTGTTTTTGGAGGCATAATATTTCCTGAGTCGGCAATATCAATTAATTGTTTCATTGAAACTGGATAAAGTGCTAAAGCTACTTTCATTTCGCCACTGTCAACCCGTTTTTTTAATTCGCCCAAACCACGTATTCCGCCAACAAAATCAATTCTCTTGTCGCTTCTAAGATCTTTAATATCAAGTATTTCGTCTAAAATTAAATTCGATGATATGGTAACATCCAAAACTCCAATAGGATCGTTATCGTTATACGTGCCTTGTTTTGCGGTTAATGAATACCATTGACCCGACAAATACAACGAAAAATTATGCAATTTATTTGGTTTGTAAATTTCAATTCCTTTCTTTTCAACATCAAAATTGATTGAAAGTTTATTCAAAAATTGTTCATCGGTTAAATTATTCAGGTCTTTTACCACTCTGTTATAGTCGATAATATTTAATTGATTATCGGGGAAACAAACTGCCATAAAATAATTGTACTCTTCGTTACCCTTGTGATTAGGATTCAATTTGCGTTTTTCGTCGCCAACCAAAGCCGCTGCGGCCGAACGATGATGACCATCGGCAATATACAACGAAGGTATTGTAGCAAATATATTGGTTATTTGTGCTATTGTTTCATCATTTTCGATAATCCAAAAATGATGTCCGAAACCATCGCCCTGTGCTATGAAACTGTATTCCGGCTCATTTTTAATTATTTCTGAAACTATTGCATCAAGATTATCGTTGTGAGGATATGCAAAAAACACAGGTTCAATATTTGCATTGTTAACTCTTACGTGTTTCATGCGGTCTTCTTCTTTATCGCGTCGGGTGAGTTCATGTTTTTTTATCCTACCCTCCATGTAATCGTCAATGTGTGCGCAAACTACTAAACCGTATTGAGTTTTTCCGTTCATAGTCTGAGCATAAACATAATATTTTTCTTTTTCGTCCTGCACTAACCATCCCTCTTTCCTGAAAGAGGTGAAATTCTCGAGCGCTTTAGCATAAACTTTATCATCGTGTTCATCTGTGCCCGGTTCAAAATCTATTTCAGGCTTAATAATATGATAAAGTGACATAGGATTTCCTTCTGCTTCAGTGCGAGCTTCTTCTGAATTTAAAACATCGTAGGGACGCGATGCAACTTTTTCAACGATATTTTTTGGAGGACGAATACCTTTAAATGGTTTAATAATAGCCATATAAAACAATTTTTTTACGTAAAATAATTATGTTAATTGTTCAGCAAAGGTACTGAAAAAAATTAATATAAATATTTTAACTAACAACTTAGTAAATTGCTTTTTGAAATTAAGGAGTTTTTGTATCTTTGAGCGTTTAATTTCAAATTCTTATGAAAATTTTTACAATTTTACCCGCAATAATTTCATTTTTATTACAGTCAATAATTTGTTCGGCTCAACCATTTGCTAAAGGTGCTGATATAAGTTGGTTGCCACAAATGGAGGCTTCGGGTTATAAGTTTTACAACGATAAAGGCAAAGAAGATGATTGCTTTAATATTCTGAAAAAGAACGGTATAAATACAATCCGACTTCGTACGTGGGTAAATCCTTCAAATCATGCGCAAAGCGGACATTGCAGTAAAGACGAAACTGTTGCTATGGCTGTGCGAGCCGTAAAACACGGAATGAGAGTAATGATAAACTTTCATTACAGCGATTCGTGGGCTGACCCCGGAAAACAACGAAAACCTAAAGCCTGGGAAGGCTTGAGCTTTGAGGAACTCAGAAATACATTGTACGATTATACTAAAGATGTAATGTTGGCGCTTAAAAATGCCGGAGTTAGTCCTGATTGGGTACAAATAGGTAATGAAATTCCAACAGGAATGGTTTATCCTGAAGGACATACTAACAATTGGCCTCAGTTAGCTCAATTACTTAATGCCGGATATGATGCTGTAAAATTGGTTTTTCCTGAATCAAAAGTAATTTTACATGTAGATCAGGGCAATAATAACGCCCGATTCAGATATTGGTTTGATAATGCTGAAAAATATAAAGTAAAGTACGATGTAATTGGTATGTCGTTTTATCCTTACTGGCTCGAAAATAAACCTGATTATACTGAAATTATTGATGATTTAGACTTTAACTTAAAAGATATGGTGAAGCGTTATGGTAAAGAAGTTATGGTAGTGGAAGTTGGTGGTGAAGATTTTAAGGTTCAAAATACTTATGATATGTTGAAGGCAGTGATTAAAATCGTGAAAAAAGTACCCGGAAAACGAGGATTGGGAGTTTTATACTGGGAGCCACAAGGAGCGCGAAGCTGGAGCAGATACGGTTTAAGTTGCTGGGGCGACGATGGAAAACCTACTAAAGCTTTGAAAGCGTTTAGGTAATGAAGAGCAAAGATCAAAGAACTTCAAAACGTCGTCAGACTTTTGAACGTTTCTTTATAAGAATATAGAACAAAGAATACAGAACAAAGACTAAAGATATTGACGAATAAAGTTTAAAGCAAAAAAAGTATATACGAAACACAATAAAAACAAATGAAATATATTTTAAAAATTGCATTTTTATTGATTTTATCATTTTCTGTCAGTAGTCAGGAAATTGAATTCAAAAATTATAAAACTAAATCAAAACCATTACAGATTAATAACGCTGTAGAAGCGGTTTTTGTGAATGGAGCTGATATAAGTTGGCTAACACAAATGGAAGCGGCCGGAAAAAAGTTTTATAACGCCGAAGGTGTACAATCCGAATGTATTTCACTGCTTAAAGGTTTAGGAATAAACGCGATACGTTTACGGGTTTGGGTAAATCCGTCGAACGGTTGGTGCAATGCTGCCGATATGCTCGTTAAAGCCAAGCGAGCGAATGATTTGGGTATGCGTTTACTGATTGACTTTCATTACAGCGATACCTGGGCCGACCCCGGTAAACAAACAAAACCTGCTGCATGGACTAACTTTAGTTTCGCTGATTTAAAAGCTGCTGTTGCCAACCATACTAACGAAGTGCTTACGCTCCTGAAAAATAACAATATAACCCCGGAATGGGTTCAGGTTGGCAACGAAACCGGAAACGGAATGCTTTGGGATACGGGTAAAGCATCTTTAAGCCCGGCAAACATGGCTAACTATGCTGGTTTAACCACTGCCGGATACGATGCCGTTAAAGCTGTTTTCCCTGATTGTAAGGTAATTGTACATGTGCATAATGGTTATGATAATGGTTTGTTTCGTTGGATTTTTGATGGTCTGAAAAATAATGGTGGGAAATGGGATATAGTAGGTATGTCGCTCTACCCGTTTTATTATTCTACACCAAACGATTGGAGTAATGCCAATAAAGCCTGTCTTGCAAATATGAACGATATGGTAAGTAGATACGGAAAGGAAGTTATGATAGTGGAATGTGGAATGAGTTGGGATAGTCCCGAGTTGTGTTACAATTTTCTTACTGATTTAATTGCAAAAACAAAATCAGTTCCGAATGGTAAAGGCTTGGGTGTGTTTTACTGGGAACCTCAAAGTTATGGAAACTGGCAGGGATATACGCTTGGAGCTTTCGATAACTTTGGAAAGCCAACTTTGGCTATGAATGCCTTTAAAATAAATACTGACAGTAAAAAGGTTGATATTGAAAAGATTTCGTACATTTGGAGCAAATTTAATAATGAGTTAAAATTCAGTAAGCAAATTGCCGAGTTTTTGGTTTATACAATAGATGGGAAAATAATTTTTAAAGCAAAGAATTCCGATTCGTTTAAACTGAAGAATTTAAAATCAGGGAATTACATAATATCTTATGTTGATTCCGAAAGTGGCAAAGGTTATTCTAATATATTAAATTTAGATTAAATTATTGTTGTTAATGATAAGATAATCAATGTTCTGAAAAAAAAAATATTAATTTCGACGCTTAATTTCTGCAACATCCTTTAAAACAAAAACAAGAAATGTTTTTTTAATTAACTATTAGTTTCAAATGATATTTTGAATTTGATAATATGATAACCTCAACGCAAAATAAAATTTTAATTTATTTCGTTCTAACAATATTGTTGAGTCTTCTTTTGCAGATTTTTCAGGAATCTTATGATTTCGAAAATTTTGTTTATCTCGCTCAAATCATTCCGGGTTTAATTGCAGTTATCATGATGTTTAGTTTTGAAGAAACCGGAGTTGGCAGTGGGATGATAGTTCGCAGAATTATTCCAACTGCAAAGCTAAAGCCCATTTTTTTATTCATTGCATTATTGCCATTAATTATTTTTCCGTTATCGTTTTATGTTTTCAAAATTAGTTATAATCCGGTTGTAAATCCTGTAGAGTTAAGTGTTTTTGCATTGATTTGGCCAATAATTGGCGCATTTTCAGAAGAGCTCGGCTGGCGTGGTTTTTTACTTAATAAAGCTGGTACTGTAATGCATATGGTTTTTGCGACATTACTTACAGGTGTGATGTGGTTTTTTGGAAGAGCCTATCTTTTTATCGACGACATTTTTTTAGGAATAACCTATTTGTTTTTATTCGTTGAAATAAATTTTATACTTTCATATTTGTTTTTTATGTTCAACCGGAGCATTTTGTTGACATTCCTGTTTCATCTTGCCTATAGTTATATGTTTTTGTTTTTTACTGCAAAAGTTAATGATGACGAACGTTTTGTTTTTATTCAAATAGTTTTATTTGCTATTCCAACTTTGATTATTGTTTTGAAAAATAAAAGTTTATTTCAAATAAACAGAGATGATGATATATAAAAAAAGACAAGCTCACAAGGGCTTGTCTTTTTACTTGGAAACTTATCGGTCAGAAAGTTTAATCAATCTTTCTCGATTTATTTCTTAAAAAATTGTATCATAAAAATATTTAATTGGCATTTTCGGCAAACGGATTCTTCGTTAAATCACGATTAGCCCATTTGCTACTTGGCAAATTACTCAGACTTCTAAATCCATCTAACAAAACAGAAATCCTGACGATGAGGTAAATCTTCATTTTTCGGGAACATTCTGAAAGCGTATTTAAACGAGCCTGCAAGATTTAATTTATAGTCAACGCCAAATAATAATTTCGAACCATCAGTTTTAATTAATTCCATTTCTTCTATATCATAAAGAGAATCCTTGTTGTTCTTATCCAATTTAGTAATAACAAGCTCCATTCCTATTCCTTTATCATCAAGGTCTTTTGTGTCGATTTCAATTTTTATTTCATAATCTTCACCAACTTTCGGATCGTGATAGAATTTTTCAGGAACATTAATGTTTACTACTTCAATATTATTCCATTTTGATGCAACTTTTTCCTTCCATCCTGAAATTTCTTTGGCTTTCGCAAAATTATTTTCACTCAAATAACCAGAACGTTGTGTAAGTTTATAATAAAATTTTTCAAAATAATCGTCCATCATACGTTTTGTAGTATAACGAGGCGTAATAAGTGCAATAGAATTCTTTATATACTGAATCCACTCATGTGAGTAACCTTTTGAATCTTTAGCAAAGTAAAGAGGAATTATTTCGTTTTCGAGCATGCTGTAGATTGTTGCCGCATCAAGTTGATCCTGACTATCCTGATTTTCGTATGTACGTTTTTCAGTAAGCGCCCAACCAGCACCTTTTACATAACCTTCGAGCCACCATCCATCGAGAACCGAAAAGTTTAAAACACCGTTCATTTGCGCTTTTTCGCCCGATGTCCCCGATGCTTCAAGCGGTCGGGTAGGAGTGTTGAGCCAAATGTCAACCCCCGAAACCAAACGTTTTGCGAGGCGCATATCATAATTTTCAAGGAAAATAACTTTTCCGATAAATTGTGGCATTCTTGAAATTTCAATAACACGTTTTATCAATCCCTGACCTCCGCTATCGGCAGGATGTGCTTTTCCTGTGAAAAGAAATTGCACGGGACGATTAGGGTTATTTACAATTGCTTCAAGACGTTTGAGATCTGTAAACAAAAGATGAGCACGTTTGTAAGTTGCAAATCTTCGTCCAAAGCCTATGATTAAAGCGTTAGGATTTATCGATTCAAGAATTGAAACAATACGCGAAGGATCGCCCTGATTTTTCAGCCAGTTTTCGCGGAATTGATCCTTAATAAATTTAATCAGCTTGTTTTTTAACAATGTTCGGGTGTTCCAGATTTCCTCATCAGGTATATCGTAAACAGCCTGCCATATTTTCATATTCGACTGATCGGAATAAAATTCTTTTGTGAAATGTTTTTCGTAAACCGCTTTCCATTCCGAAGCTGTCCATGTGGGTAAGTGTACGCCATTTGTAACATAGTTTACATGTAATTCTTCAGGGAAATATCCTTTCCAGATTGGATTGAACATTTCCTGCGATACTTTTCCATGTAGCCAGCTTACGCCATTAACTTCCTGGCAGGTGTTACAGGCAAAAGCGCTCATATTGAATTTTTCATCTCTGTTTCCGGGATGTTCACGTCCCATATCAATGAAATCATCCCAGCTTAATTGAAGTTTTTCGGGATAAGCACTCATATATTTTCCAAATAATCCTTCGTCGAAACTATCGTGTCCCGCAGGTACAGGAGTGTGTACAGTATAGAGCGAACTGCTTCTTACAACTTCGAGCGCCTGATTGAAAGTCAGATTTTTTTCTGATATGAAATCGGATAAGCGTTGTACGTTAATAAGTGCAGCATGACCTTCGTTACAGTGATAAACCTGTTTGGTGATTCCAAGTTTTTTAAGGGCGAGAATACCGCCAATTCCGAGCATTATTTCCTGTTTCAAACGATTTTCCCAATCGCCGCCATACAATTGATGCGTTATTGATTTATCTTCATCACTGTTGCGATCATTGTCGGTATCGAGTAAATATAGAGAAATACGTCCTATAGCAACTTTCCATAACTGCGCGTAAACTGTACGTCCCGGATATGGAACTTCAACTAACACAGGTTGATCATTACTGTCTTTTACTTGTGTAATAGGTAAATTGTTGAAGTTTTGTCCTTCATAAACGGCTATTTGTTGTCCTTCAGGCGATAAAGATTGGGTAAAATAACCATATCTGTATAAAAAGCCTATTGCTGTCAGGTCAACGGCGCAATCACTTGCTTCTTTAAGATAGTCGCCTGCAAGTACTCCTAAACCGCCCGAATATATTTTCAGAACTTCGGTTAAACCATATTCCATACTGAAATATGCTATTGTAGGTTTCTTTTTATTGAGTCCTACACTCATGTACGATTTGAAATTTTTATAAACCGCATCCAATTTAACAAGAAATTCTTTGTCTGATGAGAGTTTCTGTAATTTATCGTAACTAAAATTATTTATCAGTCTTATGGGATTCGATTCAGCTTCTATCCAAGCTTCTCTGTCGATATTTCTGAACAGATTTTTAGCATCGCTATTCCATACCCACCATAAATTATATGCTATTTCTTCAATTTTCTTTAAGCTTTCAGGAAGGTTTGATTTAACCACAAACTCTTTCCAATTGGTTTCAGTTACATTATTAACCTTAATCTTCATATTTATTTATTTTAAATGAGAATTCTATAATTTTGTACTTAATTTTTGCTGCAAAGTTAGTAATATGTTTATTACAGTTTTTTATTACGACAATTTGTCATAATAATTTTCATTTCAATCGATTGCAATCATAAATCACAATCGAAGTCTCGAAATTAAAAAATGTGTTTTTTTAGCTTTTAGTTTTCAGATTTTGCAATGCAATTCGATATGCTTCATCGTAATGCATTATAAAGTGCTTCCATAGTGCTTTTTTTGCAATGCCGGCAGCTTTTTTTCTTACATCGGATATTTGCCCTGCGCTTAATGATGCAAATTGTTGAATAGTATGAGCAATACTTAATGCAAGTTCGTAATTGTTGTAGTCAGAGCGATGTAAAACAGCAACTCCATCCAAAATATCATGTGGTTTATGTGCAACCCATTGTCCAAAACCCGACAAATTGGTAGTGATAGTTGGAACAGAAAATGCAACACTTTCAAGAGGAGTATAACCCCATGGCTCATAATACGATGGAAAAACAGTTAAATCCATACCAATTAGTAATTGATAATAGGGTAGATTGAATACACCATCGTTTCCATTAAGATACGAAGGTACATATACTACTTTGACTTTTGAACCGGCATCGTTACGCAGGTGAAACCAGTTGAGAGCTTCTAATATATTATCGGAGTGATAATTGCAAAGTTCGTGTGTAGTAATTCTATTTGCGTTGGCAGGTAATTTCCTTCCATTGTTCATTTCATAAACCAAATCGGCACGATGATTATTGTTGCAGGCAGGAACCATAATAAAAACAATGATTTGTCTGTCATGTTCTTTCATGTCGTTCAGATATTTCAATGACTCAATGAAAATATCAATACCTTTATTTTTAAACTCGTAACGTCCGGCTGTAGATATAAATAAAGCGTCATCGCTAATTTTCTGTCCAAGCAAAGTTTCGGAAACAACAGTCAATAACTCGCGAGCCTTTTTTCTTGCAGCAACAAATTTTTTACCTTTTGGTACGAAATCGTCTTCGAAACCGTTGGGAGTTACTACATCGGGCTTACAATCAAGAAGTTGTTCACATTCGCGTGCTGTAATTTCACTTACAGTTGTGAAGCAATCTGCTATATGTGCTGCTATTTTCTCCGCCGAATGTTTAGATACTACATTTAATTCATCGGCCATTTGGTCGCCGTTATACTCGTTCAGGTAGTTGTAAAGCGGTTTGTGATTTCCGGCAATGGAACGCCCGATAGTAGTTGCATGTGTAGTGAAAATTGTAGCAACATCAGGTACATAACTTTTAAGATAACATACCCCAAAAGCTGTCATCCACTCATGAAACTGTGCAATAACTTTGGATTGGGGTAGTAGGTTATAAAAGTTACAAAAACTTTCTACCACCATACCTGCTGCCCAGCCAAACATCGAAGATTCATGATAATCGCCATAACCAGCTATGGAATTTACGCCGGTTTTTTCCCAAACATCACCGTAAATTTTATTTTTAATTTCGAGTAAAGGCTGAAATTTGACGAGAATAACTTTAGGATTTCCGGGAATTCTCCATCTTCCTGTACGTATTTCAAGCTGATGTTTTTCAAGCATGAATTCTGAAAATCCCGGAAAAATATCGGGATTTGAATCAAATAACTGATTATTATCTGTGTTCCAAATGTCAGGACCAATAAAAATCAGATTTTCTCCATACTTGTTAATAAGCGTATCAGCTTTTGTTGATAACACGGTGTATATACCTCCAACCATGTTACACACTTCCCAGCTTGTTTCAAAAATATAATCGGGTTTTATTTCGAACATTCATTTCAATTTTAAACAAAGTGCAAAAGTAATGTTTTTTTCCGGCATTTAAAATAAGTACATTTATGAAGTTTTCAACATATTTAATTAAAAAGGTGCTTTCAATAAGGTTAAATCGGCATTTTTATTGTTATTGTATTAAACTTAATACCAAAATTTATTGTTTTTGTAATAAATATACATTACTTTTGCAGATAATTCTTTTTAAAATACAAATACAAAAAAATATCGAACATGAGAAAAATTACTTTATTATTTTTTGCAATCATTAGTTTTGCCTTTATTCAGGCACAAACAAATATTTTGGAAAATCCTGGATTTGAAACGTGGACTGATGGCAAACCAGCTCCCTGGTATGTAGTAAGCACAAACGTTACTGGTTCTGTAGTATCACAAGATGCATCTAATTTTAACGAGGGAGCAAATTCATTTAAAGTTGATGCAAAAGGTGCAAGCGGAGCAGTTAACTGGGCACAAGTTGTTACTGTAACACCAGGTAAAACTTACACTTTATCTATGTCGTATTACATAGCTGAAGGCGATGGTACCGATGCCCGAATTTGGTGTAATTTTAAAAGTGCTACATCTTTTTTTACAGAAGCTGAATTGGTTGCTACCGGATTATTTTCAAAATTGCGTGGTCCAGGTAACGAAAATTCATCTGGAAGTGCATATTTTCCAGATGAGAAGGGCGCTTGGAAAACATATACAATTGAATTTACAGTACCTTCGAATGCAGCGTCATTTGATTTTCAATTTAGGACTTACAAAACTGCTGTTGTTTACTGGGATAAAATGTCGTTGATGGAAAAGACCACCGGAACAGCTAACATTTCTGAAAACTCTTTTAAAGCAATAGTTTCAGGTAAAACTCTTAAGTTTGAGAATGTAAATAATGGTACTACTGTTGAAATATTCTCATCAATCGGTAACAAAGTTTTGGCAACTCAGCTTGAAAATGGAACTATCTCACTTAACAATATTCCAAAAGGATTATATATTGTAAGAGTAGGAAAAGAAACTCAGAAAATAATGTTGTAAACAAAGCATATAAAAATTTAAAAAGCCGCCTCATAACTGAAGCGGCTTTTTTTGGTATTTAAATAGAGCATTATAGTTACTAATCAGCACTTTAAAAAGTACATTACACAGCTTTTATATTAAAATTGCAGAATGAAAAATTGTATTTTTAAAAACAACCAAATTTTTGCATACAATTTTTAATTGCACCTCCAAAACTCCCCCTTATGGGGGTTGGGGGGCTGAGTAGTTACTTTTAAATTACTTTTGTCATTGCCGTCATAGCTTCGCGAAGTTGAGCTCCAATTTTTTCGATAGAATGATTACGAATATCAGCATTAATTTTCACAAGTTCAAAATTGTCAACGTGTCCATCTTTTCGCTCGTTGAAATTTTTACCGATTACATTTGTTTCAATTTTGCTCATAAATTCAGCTAACAAAGGCTTGCAGGCGTGATCGAACAGATAACAACCATATTCGGCAGTATCAGAAATTACGCGGTTCATTTCGTAAAGCTTTTTGCGCGCAATAGTATTTGCGATAAGCGGCGTTTCGTGTAACGATTCGTAATATGCCGATTCAGGTTTAATACCGGCGCTTACCATTGTTTCATAAGCCAATTCAACTCCCGATTTTACAAATGCAACCATAAGGGTGGCATTGTCGAAATATTCCTGTTCTGAGATTTCCATATTGCCGGCAGGAGTTTTTTCAAATGCGGTTTCGCCGGTTGCAGCGCGCCAGGTCAAAAGGTTTTTATCTCCCGCAGCCCAGTCTTCCATCATTACACGCGAAAACTCACCAGAAAGAATATCGTCCATGTGTTTGTTGAACAATGGTCTCATAATTTGTTTGAGTTCATCGGCTAATTTGTAAGCTTCAATTTTTGCCGGATTCGACAAGCGATCCATCATGTGAGTGATACCGCCAATTTTTAAAGCTTCTGTTATCACTTCCCATCCATGCTGAACTAATTTAGAAGCATAGGCTGAATCAATTCCTTTTTCAACCATTTTATTGAAGGAAAGAATTGAACCGGTTTGCAGTAATCCGCATAAAATGGTTTGTTCGCCCATTAAGTCGGATTTAACCTCTGCTACAAACGATGAATGAAGAACCCCCGCTTTATGACCACCAGTACCAACACAGTAGGCTTTTGCAATTTCAAGTCCATCACCTTTAGGGTCGTTATCGCGATGTACCGCAATTAATGTTGGAACACCAAAACCGCGTAAGTATTCTGCACGAACTTCGGAAGCTGGTGATTTTGGGGCAATCATAACCACTGTAATGTCCTTGCGAATCTGCATTCCTTCCTCTACAATGTTGAAACCGTGAGAATAGGATAAGCAAGCACCTTGTTTCATTAGCGGGAGTACATTGTTTATTACTCCGGTGTGTTGTTTATCAGGAGCTAAGTTCGATACTAAATCGGCTGAGGGAATAAGCTCTTCGAAAGTGCCCACTTCAAAACCATTATCGGTAGCTTTTTTCCATGACTCACGTTTTTGTTCAATAGCTTCTTTGCGCAATGCATAAGCTACATTTAAGCCGCTGTCGCGCATATTTTGACCTTGTGCAAGTCCTTGAGCGCCACAACCAATGATGACAATTTTTTTGCCGATTAATTTTTTTACTCCTTCAGCGAATTCGCTGTTTTGCATAAAATCACATTTTCCCAATTCCTGTACTTTCAGGCGATGTGGAAGTGAATTAAAATAATTTGCCATTTTTTTTAATATTTGCCACCAATTTCCTTTGAAAGAAATGTTTGACTGTTTTTAAATTGTTAGTATAGTTTTGTGTTTATTTAAAACGATTTTCTAATTGTGGGCTACCTTGAAAACAATATTCGTGCTCTGCATGAAGACTTCGACTCCGTTTTAATTTCAAAGTTGAAGTCAAATTCATTGGTAATGGTTGCAAAAATACGAATTTCCTCGCCATAATAAATTTCATTCAGAAAATTTATATCGAATCTTTTGATCTTCAAGTTTTTATAAATTTCCAAACCTACCGTGTCGCTAATCCACTCCACATAACGCATGCTGTTTACATGACCGTTTATGTCGATATGGCTGTATTTTACTTTAAATGAATCAACCTGACCGTTTTCTATCGAAAGCAATTTTTCCGGCGAATGCATGTTAAGTTTTTCACCTGTTGCCTTTTCGGCAATTCCATTCAGGAGACTCAAATCCTGTGCCCGGCGCGATTCAATATTAATCATTGCCCATATCGATGTGGCAACGCCAATTATTTCGTTACGGTGATTCCTGATTTTAAAATTTCTTACAGTACTTGCTCTTCCTACATTTTCTACCCATGTTTCAACAGTAATTTTTTCGTATTGCTGTGGAAAAGTATTCATTTCTACAGATAAACGAAGTAAAACCCATGTGCAGTTTATTTCATTTAGATTGCGAATTCCAAATTCATTTTCATCGGCATTCAAACCAGCTGTTGTAAGTAAAATATTAGTAAGTGAAGCCAAAGTTATATTGTATTGAAAATCAACTTCCTGTGGTTGAATTTTAAAGGAATAAAACCGTTTATTAACCTCGGGTGAAACTAAATCTATTTGATTTTCAACCAAATTATCACTCATCGGACTTTGAAAATACTTTTTTAAAGATATGGTTCTACAGGAAATCAGAAGCTGTTGTTTTCGTATTTTTTAATTGCTTCGAGCATATCACTGAGACGTTCAACTTTCGATTTGGTAATAGCTACACGTCCTGAGCGAATAAATTGTAAAACACCAACTGTATCACTCAATTCTTCGAAAAGTTGTTGTGTTTCGGCATAATGCCCGGCCTTTTGAAATACCATAATATCATTATTCATTTCGAGTACTCTGATATGATATTTTCTTATCAGCTCTTCAATTGAGCCTTGTTGCATAATTTTATCGGTTGCCACTTTATAAAGTGCAATTTCCTGATGTACAAGATCTTCGTCGGTATTATAATAGGCTTTCAAAATATCGATACGTTTGTCGATTTGTTTTACAACTTTTTCCACCACTTCCTTCGTAGTGTAAACAGTGATTGTAAATTTATGAATTCCTTTTATGGCAGAAGGTGAAACTGAAAGAGTTTCGATATTTAATGCTCTGCGAGTGAAAATTATAGTGATTTGACCTAACAAACCTACCGTATTTTCGGAAAAAACCGTAATTGTGAATAGTTCTTTTTCCATATATTAAAACCCGTTGTTTTCCTTATAAAAAAATATCAATGATAAGGGAAATAGTGTACTTTTTCTTTTGATTATTACAAATTAATTAGAGGTATGTGAAACTGATTCCTCAAGTATTTCTTCGGGTTCAGGTTCGTCATTTTTATTGTCTTCATCGCCAAGTAAAATATCGGTTACGCTACCACCGGCCGGAACCATGGGGAAGACCATACCTTTCATTTCTACATTAGCCACTAATAAATAAGGCTCATCATCCTTTAGCATATCTGCAATTGCTATGTCTAAATCTTCCCTCTTAAATACTTCTTTCCCCCGGATACCGTATCCTTTGGCAATTGTAATAAAATCGGGATTTTTCATTTTCGTGAAGGAATAGCGCTCTTCGAAGAACATTTCCTGCCATTGACGTACCATGCCAAGAAAATGATTGTTCAGTATAATCATTTTTACACCAATCTGTTCCTGCAAAATAGTTCCCAATTCCTGAATAGTCATTTGGAAACCACCATCGCCGCTATACATAAGCACTGTACGTTCGGGAGCGCCAATTTTTGCTCCAATAGCTGCCGGAATACCGAAACCCATTGTTCCTAGTCCTCCGGAAGTTACCAGGCTGCGTGTTTGACTAAAATTAGAATAACGGGCAGCCATCATTTGATTTTGACCAACATCCGTAACTACCACGGCTTTATTGTGAGTTGCTTCTGAAATTTTACGAATAATTTCACCCATTGTAAGTTCTCCCGATTCGGGATAAACTTCCCGACGAATAACTATTTCATTTTCTTTTCTGTCATATACATCGAACGATTCAATCCATTCAGTGTGTTTGGCCGGTTTCAGATGTTGCGTGATAGCCGGAAGCGTTTCCTTTGCCGACCCAAGTACAGGTGCATCCGCTTTTACATTTTTATTTATTTCTGCAGGGTCAATGTCTAAATGAATAATTTTTGCTTGTTTGGCATAAGAATTCAAGTCGCCGGTCACACGGTCGTCAAAGCGCATGCCGATAGCAATTAAAACATCGCATTCGTTCGTTTTCATATTAGGAGATACATTTCCGTGCATTCCCAAAAAGCCTTTGTTTAAAGGATAATCAGTTGACATGGCCGACGCACCCAGCAAAGTCCATGCTGCGGGAATGTCGGCTTTTTCGAGGAATTCTTTTAATTCTTTCTCTGCCCCTGAAAGTACTACACCCTGTCCGACAAGCGCATAAGGTTTCTTAGCATTGTTTATGAGTTGAGCGGCAAGTTCAATTTGCGAAGGGTTAACTTTAGGAACGGGAATATAACTCCTGATAAAAGTACAGGGTTTATACGAAAAATCAACTTCCTGAAACTGAGCATTTTTAGCCAAATCGAGGACTACAGGTCCCGGGCGACCATTTCGTGCAATATAAAAAGCCCGCGCCATTGCCCATGCAATATCTTCAGCCTTACGAATTTGATAAGCCCATTTAGTAATAGGTTGGGTAATGCCTACTACATCGATTTCCTGAAAGGCATCAGTGCCGAGCAGTGCAGCACCAACCTGTCCGGTAATAACAACCAATGGAGTGCTATCGAGCATGGCATCGGCAATGCCTGTAATAGCATTAGTAGCTGCAGGTCCCGAAGTTACCAGACAAACGCCCACTTTTCCTGAAACGCGTGAGTAGCCCTGAGCTGCATGTGTAGCACCCTGTTCATGACGGGTGAGAATATGTTTTATTTTGTGGTCGTAATCGTAGAGTGCATCGAAAGTGGGCATAATGGCTCCACCGGGATATCCGAAAATCGTATCCACACCTTCGTGAATTAACGATTCTATTACTGCTTTAGCGCCTGTTATTTTCATATTAAAATGACCCCTATCCCCTAAAGGGGAATAAGAGGGGTTAGTTTTTAATTTATAAATTAATTTTAAAGTCTTTTTAAGCCCCTTTAGGGGTTGGGGTTAGTTTTACTCAATCACTCTCACCGCACCTTTGTCAGCTGAAGTTACCATCGAAGCGTAAGCTTTTAGTGCTTTTGATATAACACGATTTCGTCCATAAGGTTTAAAAGCTTCCTTTCCTTTTGCTAATTCAGCTTCGCGACGTGTTTGAAGTTCTTCATCGCTTAATTTTACATTAATTGAACGTGTAACTATATCTATTTCTATAATATCGCCGTCTTTTATAAGTCCGATATTGCCTCCTGCAGCAGCTTCCGGCGAAATGTGTCCGATGGATAAACCCGAAGTACCACCTGAGAACCGACCATCGGTAATTAAGGCGCAGGCTTTTCCAAGTCCGCGTGATTTGATATATGAAGTTGGATAAAGCATTTCCTGCATTCCAGGACCACCTTTTGGCCCTTCGTGGGTAATTACAACCACATGGCCGGCTTTTACACTGCCGTTCAGAATACCTGTACATGCCGTATCCTGCGAAGTAAATACTTTTGCGGGTCCACTGAATTTCCATATACTTTCGTCAACGCCGGCAGTTTTTATCACACAACCATCCTGAGCTATATTTCCTTTCAGAATCGCCAATCCGCCTTCGAGTGTGTAAGCGTTTTCCATATCTCGGATGCAGCCTTTTGCGCGGTCGTCATCAAGCTCTTTATATTGCGAACTTTGCGATCCCATTACAAGATTAAATTTTCTTCCGGGAGCGCTTTTATACAAATTTTCAGTTTCAGAACTTAATTCTGGTTGCATAATATCATATTTTTCAAGCGCTTCGCCAAGTTTTAGACCGTCAACGCGATAAACGTCAGTATTGAGTAAACCACCTCTGTTCAGTTCGGCCAATATGCCAAGAATACCTCCTGCACGGTTTACGTCTTCGATATGATATTTTTGTGAATTTGGTGCTACTTTACAAAGACATGGAGTTATACGTGAAAGACGATCCATATCATCCATGGTAAGCTCAACTTCTGCTTCGTGAGCAATTGCGAGTATATGCAAAACTGTATTTGTTGATCCTCCCATGGCAATATCCAGTGTCATAGCATTCAGGAAAGCTTCGCGTGTTGCAATAGAGCGGGGAAGAACTGATTCGTCATTATCGCGATAGTACTTGTAAGCATTTTCAACTATCAGTTTTGCCGCATCCATGAAAAGTTTCATGCGGTTGGCATGTGTAGCAACAATCGTTCCGTTACCCGGCAATGCAAGTCCTATCGCTTCGTTAAGGCAATTCATGGAGTTTGCAGTGAACATTCCCGAACAGGAGCCGCAGGTTGGACAAGCAGCATTCTCAACTTTCTGAACATGTTCATCGCTGATATTATCGTCAGCAGCCTGAACCATTGCATCCACAAGGTCGAGGTGTTTACCATCTAATTCGCCGGCTTCCATGGGTCCGCCCGAGACAAAAACCGCGGGAATATTCAAACGCATGGCAGCCATAAGCATACCCGGAGTAATTTTATCGCAATTGCTGATACAAATCATAGCATCGGCTTTGTGTGCATTTACCATATACTCCACGCTGTCAGCAATCAAATCGCGCGAGGGAAGTGAATATAACATACCATCATGTCCCATTGCAATTCCATCGTCAATGGCTATAGTATTGAATTCAGCAGCAAAACATCCGAGTTTCTCAATTTCTGCTTTAACCTTTTGTCCAATTTCGTGTAAATGCACATGTCCGGGTACAAACTGTGTAAATGAATTTACAATGGCAATCAGTGGTTTACCCATTTGTTCGGTTTTCATGCCGTTTGCTTTCCATAGTGCTCTTGCGCCTGCCATACGGCGACCACCTGTACTTGATTTACTTCTTAGTTCCATATTAATTACTTCTTAACCCATAAAGGGAAAATTGTTAGTTGTTGTTGTTTTTTTACCCTTTACGTTCTCCCCTTAAGGGGTTGGGGGTAATAAAAAAACCTTTCTCTACCATGGTGAGAAAGGTTTTATGCTTTTATAATACATTTAGTTTATACACATTACCATCCTCACCTCTGATTCCCGACCAAAAGTAGCACGACGCTGATAATAATGCTATAAACACTTTTAAAATTCATTTTTGAATTATTTTGGGTGCAAAGATAAATCAAAATAATCAATTTGCAAATAGTTTGGAATAAAAAGTTTGTTTATTTTTTCAATTTATAATTTAAACGCTTTGTTTTATGATAGTTTATATTTGTTGATTGAATTGCAATGATTTAATTTATAAGGTATTTCAGGGTAATTTTATTGACTTTAACTTTAGGGGGTTCTGGACAATTTGTTACATTTTATTGTATGCTTTTTATGCGTATAAACCCCAATATTTATTCAAAAATTACCCTTACAGTATCTTTTTCAAGTCGTTTTTCAATCCACTTTTTAATTTTAATTTCATCATTATCGGAAATTTCATTTTTAAGAGTAAAAATTACAATTGAAAATTTAATCGGACTATTTACTGAATCGTTAAATGAGTAACTCTCTGAATAGCTGCATGATTCTATTATCGGATATAAACTTTTTATTTCATTTAATATTACTTTACCAAACATTTCGTTGCGTTTGATACTGTCAATTTTCGATTCCTTCTTTTCAAGCGTAAGATTCAGTTCATTAATTTGCTCTTTGAGTTTATACATTTCAATAGTTTCATCGTTGAGTCCGCCAAAACTAAGTCCCTGTTCAATTAATATTTTACTGTCTTCGAGTTTAAAATCTTTTGCTTTTTCAGCAATTGTCTTTTTCTGGAAATCATTAAGGGGTGTACCTCCGAATATAAGATTTATGCTACGGGTTTTCGGGTCAGATTCATGTTTTAATAAAAATCGTCCTTCAAAAACTCCAATATTTGATACATATTGGTTTGCACGCTGAATAAAATCTTCCTGTTTTACCAGATTATATCCAAAATATATGCTCGGAATTAGCACTATTAAAATCACAACAGTGATAATATGATTTATTCTTCTTTTTTTATCTTCCGCAATATTCGAGCGAATTGGAAAGCGTAAAATCTGAGAGATAAATACAGATGCAAGAGCGATAAATATGGTATTAATTGTAAACAAATATAATGCTCCGAAGAAAAAATTGAATTGTCCGGTGGCAAGTCCATAACCTGCTGTACACAAAGGAGGCATAAGCGCTGTGGCAATTGCTACACCCGGAATCACATTTCCTTTAAGCTTTGAACTGATAGCAACAATACCGGCAAGACCACCAAAAAGAGCAATAAGCACATCGTAAATTGTTGGGCTTGTACGTGCAAGTAACTCCGAATGAGCAGTTGAAACCGGACTTATTGCAAAGTAAAGAGTGGAAGTAGCCAAACTTGCAAGTATTGCAAAAGTGAAGTTTTTAACCGAGCTCCTGAACAATTCTCCATTGTAAGTGGCAATACTGTAGCCCATTCCGTTAATCGGACCCATCAATGGTGAAATTAACATAGCGCCGATTATTACAGCTGTAGAATTCATATTTAATCCTACAGAAGCAACCATTATGGCAAAAATCAATATCCAAAGATTTGTGCCGCGGAAAAGTATTCCCTTTTCAATTTCAATGTAAACCTCTTCGGCATTTTCTAGTTCTGCTTCGAGGTTTAATAAATCGAGTAATTTTCTGAAATACGCGTTTATTTTCATAAGAATTACGATTATTAATGATTATTATTTTGAATCATACAAAGATAAAAAAAATGTATTTAAGTGAACACAGTTGTTTTAAATTTGTTTGTAGTTTAAATTTTATGATTATATGATTATATGATAGTAATAGGACCTAAATAAAATTTCAACTATTATAAAAAGCGATTCGGATGTTTTGAAAATATCTGATAATACAAGTACCTGAATATTTCTGCTTTCTGTTAGCTGATGTTATTTTAATATATAATATTTCCGGTTACTGCTGCTTATGTTTTGCATTAAAAGCCCGAAAAAAATCATTACTTTTGTATCCTTTTTCAAATAATATGGAATATAAATATCTCAACAAAATAAATAGTCCTGACGATTTAAAGAAAATTCCGGCTGCCGAGCTCAATGATGTTTGTAACGAATTACGACAGTATATCATCGAACAGGTTTCACAAAACCCGGGTCATTTAGGCTCAAATCTTGGTGTAGTTGAACTTACTGTTGCATGTCACTATGTGTTTAATACTCCTTACGATCGGTTGGTGTGGGATGTAGGTCATCAGGCTTATGGACACAAAATACTTACCGGACGTCGCGATATTTTTAACACTAACCGAAAACTGAATGGTATAAGTGGATTCCCAAAAATTACTGAAAGCGAATATGACGCGTTTGGTGTAGGCCATTCTTCAACTTCAATTTCTGCTGGATTGGGTATGACTGTAGCCTCGTTACTTAAAAATGAGCCAAACAGAAAAGTTGTAGCTATAATTGGCGATGGCGCTATGACAAGCGGACTTGCATTCGAGGGTTTAAATAATACTTCGGCTGAAAAAAATAATCTTTTGATTATCCTGAATGATAATCAGATGGCAATTGACCCTGTAAAAGGTGGATTTACTCAATATCTTGTGGATATTACCACTTCAAAAACTTATAACCGTTTCAGATACAAAACCTACAATTTTCTGAAAAAACTAGGGCTGATTAGTAACAAAGGGAAAAACAGAATTATCAGTTTCAGCAATACTCTTAAAGCTACACTTACAAAACAACACAATATTTTCGAAGGTTTAAATATCCGCTATTTCGGTCCGGTTGACGGACACGATGTGGAAACGCTCATAAGAATTCTGAATGACATAAAGGATTTTAAAGGTCCGAAAGTGCTGCACTGCATAACCACAAAGGGAAAAGGTTATGAACCTGCTGAAAAATCGGCTACCGAATGGCATGCCCCCGGTAAGTTTTGCGTTGAAACAGGTGAAAGAACAAGCTCCACATCTGAAGAGCCTTCTCCTCCGCTGTTTCAGGATGTGTTTGGCGAAACATTGCTCGAACTTGCAAAAGTGAACGACCGAATTGTGGGCGTTACACCTGCAATGCCTTCAGGATGTTCGATGACAATTATGCAAAAAGAATTACCCAACAGGGTTTTCGATGTGGGAATTGCTGAGGGTCATGCTGTTACATTCTCAGCCGGACTTGCCAGGGAAGGTATTATTCCTTTCTGTAATGTTTATTCTTCGTTTTTGCAAAGAGCTTATGATAATGTAATACATGATGTTGCATTGCAAAAGCTTCCTGTAATCCTCTGTCTTGATCGTGCCGGAATTGTTGGCGCCGATGGACCTACGCATCATGGTGTGTTCGATTTGGCTTATCTGCGTTGTATTCCCGATTTGGTAATAGCTGCTCCGCGTAACGAAAACGAATTACGCAATCTAATGTTTTCTGCCCATCAATATAAAAAAGGTCCTTATGCTATTCGTTACCCGCGTGGAAAAGGTTGCATGACCAACTGGCGCAACGAAATGCAGCAAATTGAAACCGGTAAAGGTTTGAAAATGAAAGAAGGGAATGATATGGCTGTTCTGACTATTGGTACAACTTTTAATGCTGCGTTTGAGGCTATAAATAACTTTGAAAAAGACTCTGCAAAAACAATCGCTTTATTCGATATGCGTTTTGTTAAACCGCTCGATGAGGTTCTGTTGCATGAAATTGGCAAATCGTACCAAAAAATTATTACTATTGAAGATGGGGTTTTAAATGGCGGTTTCGGTAGCGCAATTGTTGAATTTATGACCGATAACAATTACACTCCAAAAATTAAACGTCTCGGAATTCCCGATAAATTTGTTGAACATGGTTCGCCCGAAGAACTGTACGCGCTGCTGGGGCTTGATGCAAAAGGGATTGGGAAGTTGATAGGGGAGATGTTAAACCCAAAAACCCCTATAAAGGGGCTTAAATAGCATTCGAAAAATTATAAGTTCCAAAACTGAATATCATAAACCTAACAGGTTTTCAAAACCTGTTAGGTTTTTTTTATTGTTAATTTGATAAGACCTGACAGGAGAATAATACCTGTCAGGTCGTCAATTGCTTACTTCCTGACTGGTTTATAAATAACTGTTAGGTATTTATTTCTTCTTTTTTGTACAAATTTTATATTAACCCGCAAATCCCCGCATCCCGTTAATGTTACCCTGAAAAGGGGGACGAGTGCAGCGGAGGGGGTTGTATTTTCTTATATTATATTTCTTTTGAAATTTTCAAGACCTAACAGGTTTCTGAAACCTGTTAGGTCTGTGAGTTTATATTAGCCTTTATATTAAACTACATTTTCACATGCATTACGCCGGCATAGCTTGCCAAACCTTTCCGTTCAGCAGTTTCCCGTTTTCGTGTTTGTTTCGCTTTATACCATCGCTGCCCCATGCTCCCCATTGTTTGAAGAAGAATGCTGAACCTTGTTTTTCACACTGTGTTTGTATTTGCAATGCCCATTCTTCTTTCATAGGACGGGCTTTCGGGCCGCTTTCGCCACCTACAATTACCCAATCTATTCCGGTTAAGTCCATCTCTCCGACAGCTTCTATCAGTGGTTCGCACGACAGAAATTTTATACTTGCCTGCAAACCCCGTAAGGCATCAATACGGTATTTAACAGCCGACGATTCACAGGTAACGCCCAGCCATGCGTTTTGAGGTACTTCGCGCGTGCTGAAATACTCAGCCATACGCTCGGCACGCTTGGTAAGCAACTGGTAACGGTGCTGCGGTGTGGCCCGTATTGTTTCCATTATTTTATCAATAAACTCAAACGTTACATCTGCATGAAACAAATCGCTCATAGAGCATACAAAAATTATATGCGGTTTCTTCCATGCCCTTGGTTCATCCAATGTATCTTCATGCATAGTAAGCTGAAAACCATTGGCGTACTTTGCCAAACCCATAGCATGTAATCTGCGCGACATAACTTCAGCATAACAATGCGCACAACCGGCAGAATGCTTGGTACAACCCGTAATCGGATTCCATGTTTTATCTGTCCATTCTATTTTAGTGGTTTTCATGTTATTTTGCTTTAAATGAGTACTCTTTTATGGTATGTATGCCGGATATCTGTTTATTAAAATCACCTATAATTTCAATTTTACCTGATTTTATAAGTATTTGAATTAAATCCAGATACAAAGATAATTTACCTCCTTCATTTATAACAAATTTCAATGCAGAAATATTTGTTGTTATCTTACCATTTAATATTTCGTCTCTTAATTTACTTTTAATATTTTCAATCTTATTAGTTTCTTCTGTTGTATGGAATAAAGTTCCTTGTTCGAAGTCATCGAATATATTGCAATTTGATTCTCCGGCATAAGGATCGTGTTTCCAACATACTTTTAGAAACTTCTCCATACCCAGTGTATGACCGGTACCAAAAATTAGCCCGTAATAGTTAGTTCTGTTCAAAATTGTAAAATGATGTAAATAGAACTCTTTACTAATTGGTAGTTGGGACTTAAAATAATGAGCTATTATTCTATGACACTCTCTAGGTTTACTCTCATCAAAATTTATCCTTTTGTCATTAAGGTATTTTTTTACAACTGCGTGTTCCTGAAATCTTTTTATTGAGGACGAGGTTATAAAAAATATAAAATCTGTTTTTGGTGAATTAGCAAGCACGCTAAAAACATCTTCATTGACATGTTTAAACCCATATTGATCTAAAAAGATAAATTTGCCGTATTTGGGATTGGCTAGTATATTTCTGAATTTTTCATTTTCAAATAAATTTTGAAAATCATCATGTCTGAAATGACAGTTTACTTTGTATGGGCAGATTGTTGTGACCTCACAATTTTCCTGACATGAACTAAAAAAGTCATTTACTTTCGACTCTAATGTTTTTGCTTTTCTTTTTTGTGCTTCATTAAAAGCAAATGCAATTTTTTGTTTGTTTTGTTGGAAGTGAGCACAATGTTGATGTTTCTCTCCCCTTGCCTCTTCCAAAAGAATTAAAGGAGAACCAAAAGTACCTTCTACATCAGTGCCACTACCTGCAAAAAAATCATAAATATAGATGTTTGTAATATAGGGATTGTGTAAAAACACCGGAAACCATTCCCTAAAGCATTCTCTGAAAATATCTAATTTTAAGAGAGTTTCTTCGCTGTAAACCTTTTTATTGATGTTTTTTGCCATAATTATCTAATTATTAGTAGCGATTGATTTCAGAGATTCCAAACAACAACTTCGGAAATCATGAATTATTTATTACTCGATCAATATCTCTTTTAAATTCAAATATCTATATGCTTTATTCAAAAACGTCACTTGTTCAATCATATAAAGCATTAATTTCTTATAGTTTTTCTCGTTGATGAAAAAATACTGTCCTCCATCGAAGTACAATTTCTTTGAATTAATCAGTTCAATAATAGTTTTATTTATCTCAGAAATCTCACATTTAAAGATAATTGGAAATTCAGATTTTGATAGTTCAAGCTGAATATTGTTTGTCAAATCAAACAAAATACTCTCATTACTATAACTATACTTCACGTCTGTAATTTCATCATCATACAAATAAAATCCATCATATCGTTCAAGTATCAAATAGGGATACCATTCAAAATCATTATAAAAGAATTTGTAAAAATCTAATCCTTCAATTTCAAAGACTAATTTTTCCTTAATACTTTTGTCTCTGTCTTCTTCAAAATCATTTAACCAATACATTAATTGAATTGACAAACAATCATGCAACGACTGAAAGTCTGACGACTCTACTTTGAATGATTTTTGATATCTTTTTAAAAGTCGATTATAATTATCATGATATAATTCATCATTGGCACGGTAAATCGGGATATATGTTTCATTTTCTTGGATAAGCTTCATAATAGAATTGTTATTAGAATTGATCTACATTAATCCACCCCAAATACTTGGGTTCGTAATTACATTAGCCACTATATTAGTCAATACATCTTCACCAAAACTTTTCAGTTTTTCAATCACCTTACTTTTTGCCTTTTCCGGTTCAGGTTCTTCAGCAACTATTGCTTTTATTTCTTTAAATTGCTTTCCTGTTAATTCATCTTTGATTGACTCTAAAAATATAGTAATTGCAATTTCCTGAGATTGAGATTGCACTTGATGCTGATTTTGATGAATATTTACAACAGTTTCTGGCTTGTGAGCTTTATTATCACTAGTATTATGTATTATTGTTGGCAAATCTCTGAATGCTTCTAACATTCCAATCAGCTCATTATGAGTGTAACTATTTTCATATTCGTAGCATTTTTCTTCAAAACTTGAAATGTACTTGTCGTTAGTATAATTCAAACTTAAGAAACGTTTACACTTTTCTTTCCACTTGGCATAGCCGGCACTGTTATTGATTTTTTCTTGAAACTCTCCTTGATAAAATCTAAATGAACTACCTTCATTTATCAATTCATTTATATCCATTGTGTTAAATTTTGTGTTGCTATATATTACATCCCCTTTATCATCCCCTCAATAAATGCCACTTCTTCTTCGCTTAATCCATACTTTGCATACAGCTGACGGTCAATTTCAGCTACCGACTGACTCCAATCTATATCGGAAGTGCTAGTGAAGTCTTGAAGAGGGACGAATTGAAATTTATCCTTAGCAATGTTTTGTGTCAGTAAGATTGTAGAAAGCAGGAATCTGAAAAATCGTGATTGAACATAACTCTTTAAATTATTTGCTTCTGATTCATTTTCAAATACCGAAAGCAACAAATATGATTCTGTACAAATAACATTTGGAGCCAATACTTCGATTCTGGAAACAACCTTCTTTTTTCCATCCTTATCTGATTGACCGGCATGTTCTGCACTTGTTTTTGACATTATTACTTTCCACTTATCAATCAAATTTTTATTTGCAAGTACATCATATTCATTTATGTAAGAAATACCTTGACTTCCAAAAAGAGTGATAGCGTTATCAAAAAAGGATTTTACACCCTTTGCATTACTACCAAGTCCAAAAGGTTTACGACTAAACACATGTTCTGATAGATTTACTTCATTCTTCTCTCTAATTTTGGTAATAATATCAACAGCTTCAGCATCTCGAATAAAAGTATCAAATGCGTTCAAAGTTCTCTTTGATGAAGTTCTTTCATTTTTCCTGTGATTTACAACATTACAAAGTCCATTATAATGAGCATCCCATAAGAAGTAGCATATTCCTCCTGCAATATCAACTCCCTGAAAACAATCTCTTGAATCATCAAAATCATATAATTTGTGCATTCGTGTATCACCCAACATTGATTCTCTAAATTGATCTAATCCTTTACCTCCACTATACCATTTCGAAGGCATAATCATTGAAAGATATTCAGGTTTCACTTTTTTTGCAATATCTACAAATTTATCGTAAACAGGTATAGCACTCGAACCTGTTCCTCCACCATCCATTACCTGATACGGTGGATTTCCTACTATTGCTTTGAATTTCATATTGTCGTCGTTATTTGTTTTCCAGTATGTTTTTCCTTTTTGCACTTTGTCGATAAACTGTGTGGGTTTGTGTGTGATTTGGTTGATTAAATCTTCGAAATGGTGAAGATTTACTTTGGCTTTTCGAAAACCTGCCAGTGTGCGGCGGGTGATGCTTTTAGCCATAGGTGTTTTGCAAATCACAAATATGTTTTCGGCTAATGTTTTGTCCCACAGTGCCAATTGTTGTTCGGGTGTTAGTTCAAAACCCATAGCACTCTCGTCGGCCAATCGCGCGCGGTAAATGCTGTAAGTCATATACAGCGGATAAAGACCGGATTTGGAATTGATTTCCAGTATTCGGGCTTCGGGAGTATATACATTTCGGGTAACTTCGCCCTGCTCTACATAGCGGGGTTGTTCCACAGGGTTTTCCATCGCTTCGTCGTAAAACACATAACCGCCCATACAGTCGCCTATGTGCATATTTACCACACGCCAGGGTGTCAGCACGGTTTCTTTGTCGGGGTTTCGGAAAGTGCTAAATATTGCCGTAATGCGTGCTATGCGTTCTTCAATGGTCAGGCTGTCGGCCGCTCGTGCCATCGCCCGTATGCGCTTACCGGCAGCGCGAAACACATCGGGTTCGTAGTATTTTTTAAAACTATTGAATAGTTGCTTGCTCACGCCTTTGGGCATAAATTCGTCCCACGATTGCGGGTCAATGAGTTGTGCAAAATTATCAATGGTAATTTCCTCGTTTTCGTCGTTTACATCTGCTCCGTAAATAAGCAAGGGCATTCGGATAGAAATACCACGCAGAATAGAAACGGCACTATCGCGGTTTTTCCTTTTTTCTTCTTTTTCCTTTAGTAGTTTTTTCTGTTCTTCGGTGAGTTCTTCTTTTTTGCGACCTTTCTTCTCGGCTTCTTCCAATTGTTCGTATTGTTCATCGGTAAAACCTTGTTTGTTAATGTCGATATCGCCACTTTTTGGCATGGCTTTGGTGCTGCCAATAATCTCTTTCAATCCATGAAACTCTTCGAGTTCTACATTATCGAGTTTCATCAACGAATCGTTGTTATACAGGTAATTATCCTCAAAACCATTGCGCACCACCCGTTCGATATATACTTTTTTGAGTTGCTCCAACATACCATCCACATTGTAGGCACTCATGCGCGAACCATCTACGGCAATAATGGGGCAGAAATTCAGAAACTCGCCCATTATATCACGATCTTGTCCGGTAGTTTTACCTGCTTTGGCTGATATTTTGGCGGTTTCGGCTATTACTTTCAGGGTGCGATCGGGTGCAAAGTCGAACACATAACATTCTTCTTTTACCCGTCCGTTAATGGTGGCGGGTGTTTGTACCCGGAATATGGTTTGCATATAGCCCGAAGCCGAGGTGTTGAACGAGCCGGAGAGCATAAACACGGCAGTCCATGCTTTTACCGATACGCCCGTGGTAAGCCTTCCGCACGAGAGGGTAATG
>CAYONE010000031.1:0-44157 GCA_964405245.1 uncultured Paludibacter sp. | reverse complement strand
GGCTATAAAGTGGCCAAGCATGGAAATTATGGTGCAACATCGGTGAGTGGCTCGTCGAATGTACTCGAATATTACGGTGCTAAATTCACAACTGATATTGATATTGTAAAAAAATCACTCGACGAAGCAGGTTTTGCCTATCTTCACGCACCATTTTGCAATCCGGCCATGAAAAATGTGGCGCCTGTTCGTAAAAGTCTAGGCGTGCGTACATTCTTTAATGTGCTTGGTCCGCTTATCAGTCCTGTACGTCCTAATTATCAGTGTCTTGGCGTTTATAATCTGAAAATGATGCGGCTTTACAATTACATTTATCAAAATTTAGGTGTGCAGTATTCGGTGGTACACAGTCTCGATGGCTACGACGAGATTTCGCTGACAGACACAACTAAAATAATGACTAATGCTGGTGAATTTGTTTTTACACCTGAAGAACTTGGTTTTCAACGATTGAAACAGGAAGATTTGTGGGGCGGAAATACGATTGACGAAGCTGCCACAATCTTTATGAATGTGCTTGAGAATAAAGCTACTGAAGCTCAAAAAAATGCAGTGATCATCAATTCGGCTGTGGCAATTCAAACGCGAATGCCGTTGAAATCAATTAAACAATGTATTGAAGAGGCTGAGCATTCACTAGAAGCTGGTTATGCTAAGAGTGTTTTCGGGAAATTTGTTGAAATCTATAAGTAATATGCCAATAAATTAATGTGCCAATTTGCTAATTTATTATCTCATTGGCATATTGGCAAATAATCACATTAATAATTATGACAATCTTAGACAAAATAATAACGCATAAAAAAACAGAAGTTTTTAATGCAAGGCAATCAACTTCAATTTCCGAACTTGAAAAATCTCCTATGTTTTCACGGGTGTGTTTGTCGCTGAAAAAAAATCTTTTAAATTCCGATTCAGGGATAATTTCTGAGTATAAGCGCAAATCGCCTTCGCTTGGTTGGATACATGAGCATGCTGATGTGGTAAATGTAACGTCGGGTTACAGTGCAGCGGGTGCTTCCGGAATTTCAATACTTACCGATACCGAATTTTTTGGAGGCTCGGCTCAGGATTTGATAAATGCCCGTCCGAATGTGACTTGTCCCATTCTGCGTAAAGATTTTGTGATTGACGAATATCAGCTTTATGAGGCAAAAGCGATGGGCGCGGATGTGATTTTGCTGATTGCTGCTGCACTTACAGTAGATCAAACACTGAAATTGGCCGAAAAAGCCCATGAACTCGGTCTCGAAGTGTTGCTCGAAGTGCATAATGCTGAGGAACTTGCACACGCTAACGATAGTGTGGATATGTTGGGCGTAAACAACCGCAATCTGAAAACTTTTGAGCAAAGTATTCAGACCTCATTCGATTTGGCAGCACTAATCCCCGATAAATTTGTAAAAGTCAGCGAAAGTGGAATTTCGTCGGTAAAAACAGTAAAAGAGCTCAGGGAAGTTGGTTATCGCGGTTTTTTAATGGGCGAAAATTTTATGAAAGAAAAGAATCCTGCCAACGCATTAAAATTATTTATTGATAATCTTAATTTGTAAGATTTATTTAATCGAAATATAGCGTTTTTAAAAAATTGTCTCCATCTTTGCAGTTAAACTGAAAATTTAAATAGCAGAGATGGGTTTTTATTTGAAAGTCTCTGAAATAAGAAAATTATTTTTTATGTTTTATCGCGAAATTGATACACAGGAACAGCTTGTAGAGCTGCTTGAAAATGAAAAACTGATTGAAAATGTGGTTTTTCAGAATGTAAATTTTGAAGAATTAGCTTCTTTAGCTGAAAGTGCCGAATATCACAATTGCATGTTTATGGGATGCAAACTTCCGGTATGGTGGGAAGCGCGAAAAACTTCAAAAAGTCTTGTTTTTCCAAAAATTGATGTGCCTTTCAATGTTTACATTCCCTGCCTTTACAATAAAGATAAATTGTATGCCAATTATGTTTTGGGCAAGCCTGAAACTTTCATGAATACGTACGATCAGAAAATTTATCGTCATTTCCTCGAAACCAGTCAGCACGCGCGAAATATTAAAGAAATGCTTGCACGTCGTATTCATGATCATTCAATTAGTGAGGCCCTGAACGAATTTCTCTCAAATTATCCTGAAAAGAAAGTGGTTGCCATAATGGGCGGTCATGGATTAAAGCGTGATGAACAGGGATTTTTGGAAATTGCATTGTTGAGTAAAAACTTAACCGAAGCGGGTTACTTAATGATGTCGGGAGGCGGACCCGGCGCAATGGAAGCAACACACGTTGGCGCGTGGTTTGCCGGAAAATCCGATTTAGTTCTTGAACAAGCATGCAAAACTTTAGCATTAGCGCCCGATTACAAACACCCGTTGTGGCTCGATAAAGCTTTGGAAGTTATTGCTATGCATCCCGAAACGCAATATGAAAGTGTGGGAATTCCAACATGGCATTACGGGCACGAGCCTTCCACACCGTTTGCAACAAAAATTGCCAAGTATTTCGAAAACAGCATTCGTGAAGAGGGTTTACTTTCCGTAGCAAAGGGAGGAATTATTTTTACTCCCGGAAGCGCGGGTACTTTGCAGGAAATATTTCAGGAAGCAGTGCAAAATCATTATCTGATTTTCGGATATGCAAGTCCGATGATATTCTTTAATACATCTTATTGGACAGATTATTATCCTGTTGTGCCATTTTTCAAACAAATGATAAAAGAAGATAAATATAAAAACCTCATTTTTTCAGTTTCTGATAGCAGCGAGGAGATTATTGATGAACTAAATCGTTTTTCAAATGGCTGTTGTGATTAATCGGATTAAAATCTAATAAATATTATGGCTGAAATACAAAAGAAAACCAAAAGTCCTTGGACATGGATTCCAACGCTTTATTTCGCGCAGGGAATACCTTATGTGGTTGTCGCAACTACATTTGCACTCATTATGTATAAGCGTTTGGGATTATCAAATACAGATGCAGCCCTTTTTACGAGTTGGCTCTATTTACCTTGGGTAATAAAACCGTTTTGGAGTCCTTTTGTTGATATTCTGAAAACAAAAAGATGGTGGATTACAACGATGCAACTCCTAATTGGAGCCGGATTTGCTTCCATTGCCTTTATTTTGCCTACCTCAATATACATTCAGGGTTCTTTAGCATTATTTTGGCTCATAGGTTTTAGTTCGGCAACACACGATATTGCTGCCGATGGTTTTTATATGTTAGCCCTCGATAGCGGTCAACAATCCTTTTTTGTTGGAATCAGAAGTACTTTTTATCGTCTTGCCATGATTTCCGGTCAGGGTTTACTTGTGATACTTGCCGGAAGCCTCGAAACTTTTACAGGTTTAAGCCCTCTTGAATTTACAGTTCAATCGTCAAACAACATACAATCAGATTTTCAATTAACAAATCAGCAGTTAAAAATTCCCGAAACTGATAAAATGACTTTTGTGGCATTTCCTGATAAACTGGTTTTAAATACAAATAATATTAGCCGAGATTCATTAGAAACAATTAAAACTTTAGTTCAAAAGCATAATATTGACAATGGATTTGTTATTGTTGATGTAGCTGACGACAAAAAAAATAAAGTTTCTTGGTGGAATAAAAACATTTCCACTCCTTTGGGTAATTTTATCAGAACACATTTTGGTGAAAAAAGGGAAAATTTAATCGGAACTGACGGAAAAACAGGGAATGCAGGTGTAGTTGCGATACGTCTTTCCCGAAAACCTGAAGCAAATCAAACAGTAGTATTGAACTCAACATTGAAAAGCGGTGATAAAAGTATAAATCTGATTTCAGGAGAGAGAATTGTCTTTAATGATAAAAACTGGGATAAACCAGCTTATATCCTTATTCAACTTGATTATAAATTAAATAGTGAGACATTTAGCAAATTTAAAGGAACATCCGGAAATATCAGACTTGCATGGAGTATTACTTTCTTTATTATAGCAGGGTTGTTTTTGTTGCTATATGTTTATCATAAGTTTATTTTACCACATCCCAATGTTGATGTTTTTTCTGAAAGCAGAACAGCTAAGGATATTTTTATTGAGTTTGGAAAAACATTTACTACATTTTTCAGTAAATCAAATTTTGGTATTGCTTTAGCATTTATGCTTTTGTATAGATTGGGCGAGGCAATGCTTGTTAAAATGGCATCGCCTTTTATGCTCGATTCTAAAGAGCTTGGAGGTCTTGGTCTCACAACGGGGGAAGTAGGACTTGTTTACGGAACTGTGGGTATTGTTGCGTTAACACTCGGAGGTATAATTGGTGGTATTGCTGCGTCAAGGCGTGGTTTGAAATTTTGGATATGGCCCATGGCATTGGCAATTACACTACCTAATATTGCTTATGTTCTGATGGCGTTATACACACCTGAGAATATGTTGCTGGTAAATATTGCGGTTGCTATTGAACAATTTGGTTATGGTTTTGGATTTACGGCATATATGCTTTACTTAATTTATTTTGCCGATGGTGAACATAAAACTGCGCATTATGCCATCTGTACCGGTTTTATGGCATTGGGAATGATGTTGCCTGGAATGATAGCAGGATGGTTGCAGGAATTAATTGGATACAGTCATTTTTTTATTTTTGTAATGCTATGTGCAATTCCTACGCTTGCAGTTATCCCGTTTTTAAAAATCGATAAAAAATTTGGAATTAAAAATAAGAATAATTAAAATTTTATGGCAAGAAATAAAAAGCCACTTCCCTTACTTCAGAATATAACCATCACCGGCTTAGCTGCCGAGGGTAAAGCAATAGCAAAAGTGAACGATATTGTAGTATTTGTACCCCATGTTGTACCCGGCGATGTGGTGGATTTACAGGTTACAAAAAAGAAAAGTCACTTTATGGAAGCACGTGCAGTGCATTTTCATAAATATTCCGATGACAGAACAGAGCCTGTGTGCGAACATTTTGGCGTGTGTGGCGGATGTAAATGGCAAATGTTACCTTACGAAATTCAATTGCAATTCAAACAGCAACAAACTGTTGAACAGCTTACGAGAATCGGGAAAGTTGATTTGCCCGAAGTATCGCCCATTTTAGGAGGAAAGGAAACGGAGTTTTATCGCAATAAGCTTGAATTTACTTTCTCGAACAAGCGTTGGCGAACATACGAAGAGATGAACGAAGGAAAAGTATTTGACACGATGAATGCTGTAGGTTTTCACATTCCCGGGCAATTTGATAAAGTGCTCGATATAAACAAATGCTGGTTGATGGATGATGTTTGCAATCAGATTCGGAACGAAATTAAACTATATGCCATTGAACACAGTCTGACATTTTTCGATTTGCGCGCGCAGGAAGGTTTTTTGCGTACAATGATGGTGCGAACCACATCAACGGGAGAATTGATGCTGATAGTTGTATTTTTTTATGAAGATGAAGAGCTTAGAAACGGGCTTTTAAAGCATATTGATGAGAAATTTCCGCAAATTACATCGCTTTTGTACGTTATCAACTCTAAAGCCAACGACACAATAACCGACCGTGAAGTGTTTGTTTTTAAAGGAGCTGATTGCATTTACGAAGAAATGGAAGTATTGAAATTTAAAATCGGACCTAAATCATTTTTTCAGACAAATTCCGATCAGGCTTACCAATTATACAAAGTTACACGTGATTTTGTCGGACTTACGGGCAATGAAACTGTTTACGATTTATATACAGGCACAGGCACTATTGCTTTGTTTGTTGCGGAAAAATGTAAAGAAGTTATCGGTATTGAATATGTGCCGGAAGCCATTGAAGATGCAAAAGTAAATGCTGAATTGAATGGCATCGAAAATACAAAATTTTTCGCCGGCGATATGAAAGACATTTTTACCGAAGAATTTTTTACCGAGCATGGAAAACCGGATGTAATAATTACCGATCCACCCCGCACCGGAATGCACAATGATGTGATTGACGCCATTCTGAAGGCTGATCCGAAAAAAATTGTATATGTAAGCTGCAATCCAGCAACACAAGCCCGAGATGTAAGTTTGCTGGCATTAAACTATAAAATAACTCGCTTTCAGCCTGTCGATATGTTTCCGCACACACATCATGTTGAGAATGTATTGCTGCTTGAAAAAATTTAAACTTTTCCAGAGTTTTGATTCTTAACTTTCCAAAGTTTTAGTACTTTGGAAAAGTTTAATTAATCAGTCTGTCGGATTAAAAAATTAAAATTATGGTCAGCTTTATTTTATCCATTATTTTCCTGATTCTCGGATATGTAATTTATGGTCGCGTATCAGAAAAAATTTTTGGAATTGATCCAAAAAAACCAACACCGGCAATAACCAATCCCGATGGTGTAGATTACGTACCTTTGCCTTGGTGGCGGGCATTTCTCATTCAATTTCTGAATATTGCCGGACTCGGGCCAATTTTTGGCGCTATCATGGGAATCATGTTTGGTCCGGCTGCTTTTCTTTGGATAGTTTTTGGAACTGTGTTTGCCGGTGCAGTGCACGATTATTTCTCAGGAATGATTTCTCTGCGAAGCAATGGCGCAAGTTTGCCCGAAATTGTAGGTAATGAGCTTGGATTGGGTGTGAAGCAGTTTATGCGCTTTTTTTCGCTTATTTTAATGATTTTGGTAGGAGCAGTTTTTGTTTCGGGGCCGGCGGGTTTACTTGCAGGTATGACTTCAGAATATATTGGCATGACTGCCTGGATTGTAGTAATTTTCATTTATTACATGCTTGCTACGTTGTTACCTATCGATAAAATAATAGGAAAAATTTATCCCGTTTTTGGTTTTGCTTTGCTTTTTATGGCTGTCGGGATTTTAGTTGCATTGATTGCTAACAAAGCCCCGATTCCTGAGTTTTCGGGTCGATTTAACAATATGCATCCAAAAAATCTGCCAATTTTCCCTATGATGTTTATTTCTATTGCTTGTGGTGCAATTTCGGGATTTCACGCTACACAATCGCCCATGATGGCACGATGCATTCAAAACGAAAAATACGGGCGCAGGGTTTTTTATGGAAGCATGGTTGCCGAAGGTGTGGTTGCGTTGATTTGGGCTGCGGCAGCTGCTTCATTTTTTGGCTCAATTGACGAATTACAGGCTTTTGTTGCTGATTTGCCCGCGAATGTAAACAAGCCCGCAGTTATTGTTGATAAAATATCGAAAACATGGCTTGGAAGTTTTGGCGGGATTTTAGCTTTATTGGGTGTGATAGCCGCTCCGCTTACTTCGGGCGATACTGCTCTTCGCTCAGCCCGACTTATTGCCGCTGATTTTTTGAAATTTAATCAAAAACAAATTAAAAACAGGTTGATGATTTCTATCCCTATTTTTATTTTAACTTTTATAATTTTGCAGATGAATTTTGATGTATTGTGGCGATATTTTGCTTGGAGTAATCAAACTTTATCGGTATTTACATTGTGGGCAATTACGGTTTATCTTGCCCGTAAAAATAAATTTTATCTTGTTACAATTATTCCGGCAATGTTTATGACCTCTGTAACAATAAGCTATATTATGTTTGCGCCCGAAGGATTCAGGTTGCCCTATAATTTATCAATTGTTACAGGTATTGTAATATCGCTAATAATGTTCGGAATTTTTTTAATAAAAAGAAGAAAGTTTGTGTCAGATATTCAGCAGTTTAAAGTTTAATTATGCGTAAATTAAACCTGATTTTTGGTTGGAACCTATTTTTTCAGTTATTTTACACGATTTTTTAATGGTATTATCAATCAATTTCAACAATTAATTATTATGGCAATTGATATCAGGGAAGTAAAAACCAAGAGCGATTTAAAGAAATTTATTTGGTTTGGAATAAACATGTATAAAAATTGTGAGTTTGCTGCTCCTCCATTGGCAATGGATGATCATTTAAACTTAACAAAGGGGCAAAATCCCGCGCTTGATTTTTGCGAAACCGCGTATTATCTTGCTTATAAAAATGGAGAAATAGTAGGTAGAATTGCATGTATAATCAATCCCGTAGCTAACGAAACCTGGAGTCACAAACACGCTCGTTTTGGTTGGCTTGATTTTATTGACGATTACGAAGTGTCCAAAGCATTGTTTGATACTGCTACTAAGTGGGCGCTTTTGAAAGGGATGAACGGATTGGAAGGACCACTTGGTTTTACCGATTTCGACAAGGAAGGTTTACTAATTGAAGGTTTTGACAGAAAGAGTACACTTGCCACAATTTATAATCATCCCTATTATCCGGTACATTTCGAAAAATACGGATTTGAGAAAGCAGCCGACTGGAAAGAATATCTGATTACAGTTCCCGAAGTATTTCCTGAAAAGTTTTTTAGAATTTCTGAAATTGTAAAGCAAAAGTTTGAATTAAAATCGGTAAGGGCAAAGTCGCGTAAAGAAATCGTAAACAATTACGGAACAAAAATTTTTGATCTGCTGAATCTTTGTTACAAAGATCTTTTCGGATTCACAAAACTGAACGAGAAACAAATCGCGTTTTATATTAAACTGTATTTTAGTTTTGTACAATTGGATATAATTTCTTTAGTAGTTGATAAAGATGATAATGTGGTAGCACTTGGAATTGCCATGCCAAGTTTTACAAAGGCACTTCAGAAATCAAAGGGAAGACTTTTTCCTCTCGGCTGGTATTATATGTTGAGAGCATTTAAAAAGAATGATATTATCGACTTATATCTTATTGCTTCACACCCCGATTATCAGAGCAAAGGAGCAATCTCGATTGTATTTGTTGACATTATGAAAGGCGCAGCTAAGCATGGTTATAAATTTGCCGAATCGAATCCAGAACTCGAATCAAACTTGAAAATGTCATCGCAATGGGGTAGTTTCGAGCATGTAAATCATAAAAGAAGAAGGGTGTTTTTTAAAAAAATATAACCCCTAATCCCTAAAGGGGAACAAGGGAACAAGAGAACAAGGAAACAAGGGAACAAACACTAAACACGAAACCCGGAACCCGAAACACAAAATTAAGAAATGACACGTAAATTTGATTTTCTGGTATTAGGAAGTGGAATTGCCGGTATTAGCTTTGCACTAAAAGCGGCAAAATACGGCAAAGTAGCTTTGTTGAGTAAAACCATGCTCGACGACACCAACACTTCTTATGCGCAGGGTGGAATTGCAGCTGTAACTTATGATCCTGACAATTTCGAAAAACATATTCAGGATACATTAATTGCAGGCGATGGACATTGCGATTTACCGGCTGTAGAAAAAGTGGTAAAGGAAGCTCCAACCCAAATTGAGGAATTGTTAAGTTGGGGAGTAGATTTTGATAGAACAGAAGAAGGAAAATTCGACTTACACCGCGAAGGCGGTCATTCTGAATTCCGAATTTTACATCATAAAGACAATACCGGTTACGAAATTCAGCAAAGCCTGGTTCAAAAGGTTAGGAATACTCCCAATATCGAAGTTTTTGAAAATTATTTTGCAATCGAAATTCTTACACAACATCACATGGGTGAAGTGGTAACTCAACACACGCCCAATGTTGAATGTTACGGAGCTTATGTTTTAAATCAGCAAAGCAATCATATTCACACTTTTCTTGCCAAGGTTACATTACTTGCAACAGGTGGAATCGGTAGCGTTTATGCTACGACAACAAATCCGACTATTGCTACCGGAGATGGAATAGCAATGGTTCACCGTGCGCGCGGAGTTATTAAAGACATGGAGTTTGTGCAGTTTCACCCCACCGGATTATATGAGCCGGGTGTACGCCCAACATATCTTATTACAGAGGCAATAAGAGGCTATGGCGCGGTTCTAAGATGTAAGGATCGACGCGAATTTATGCAAAAATACGATGAAAGAGGCTCGCTTGCTCCGCGCGATATTGTGGCGCGGGCTATCGACAACGAAATGAAATTGCAGGGGCACGACTTTGTTTATTTGGATGTAACCCATAAGAATGCCGAAGAAACTAAACTTCATTTCCCGAATATATACAAAAAATGCCTCGAAAAAGGAATTGATATTACTAAAGATATGATACCTGTTTCTCCGGTGCAACATTATCTTTGTGGAGGAGTTGTGGTTGATTTGAATGCGCGGACATCAATAAAAAGACTGTATGCAGCCGGCGAATGTTCATGCACAGGTTTGCATGGTGCGAATCGTTTGGCATCAAATTCGTTGATTGAAGCGATTGTTTATGCCGATGCTGCAGTAAAAGACGCACTGAAAGAAATTGATAACATAAAATACAATGAATTTATTCCCGACTGGGATGATGAAGGCACTCGCCTGCCCGAAGAAATGGTGTTGATAACGCAGAGTTTTCGCGAAGTGGAACAAATAATGAACTCTTATGTTGGAATAGTGCGTTCAAATTTGCGTTTGAAAAGAGCGATGAGTCGTTTGGAAATTATTTTCCGCGAAACCGAAGATTTGTTCGAACGCTCAATAGTATCGCGCGAAATTTGCGAATTGCGTAATGTTATCAGCGTTGCTTATCTTATTATTAAACATGCACTTCGCAGGAAAGAAAGCAGAGGTTTGCATTTTACAATTGATTACCCAAAGCGGATGAGAACTGATAATTCCGCATTAGATTAATTCTTTTGTATGGTATTTGATAGAAATCGTTTTTTAATTGAGCTGAATTAATTTGTACCTTTTAATGAGATTAAAATTTTTATTCATATTGTTTTCTGTGATTTCTTTGGTTGTTAGTGCTCAAACCAAAAGTAATAGCGATGCACGTTCAAATTCCGATAAAACCGAAAGTGAATGGAATAAACAAATTTCGGAAATTTCGCAAAGTCAGTTGATTGTTCTTGCCGAAGGAATTTCGTACAATGCAAATGCCGATGGAATTCTTCTGAATTTGGCAAAACCCACCAACAATGTAAAACTTTTTGCACTTACAGGAGAAGTTTTCTGGAGTGGAAATTTGGTGCAGGGACGTTTTTTTATTCCTGCTAAACCCGGAATTTATTTTCTTAGAATCAATAATAAAAGTTATAAAGTTGTATGTAAGTGAAATATCTGATTAGCCCCATAACATCTCCCTTACCGGCAGGAAATAAACCCTGAAGGGGAAATTAATTGGAAAGTTTTGGCGCATCATTAAAAGTCAGTGAAACCAACATTTTTACGTAAACTACATATTCAATTCATTTTAAGTTGTTTTACTTATAACTATCTGATAAATATAATTGTACATTGCAAATCTTTAAATTGAAAAAAAAATGATCAAACACATTGTTTTTTTTAAGCTTGCCGACATGTCCGAAGGCAAAACGAAAGCCGAAAATGCTTTAATAATCAAGCAGGAACTTGAAAATTTGATAAACCTGATTCCGCAAATCAGAAAAATTGAAGTCGGGATTAACGCGCCCGTAGCGGATGCTGCTAATTATGATATTGCCTTGTATTCGGAATTCGATTCGATGGACGATTTGAATATTTACATTCAACATCCGGAACACAAAAGAGTTGGCGCTTATATTGTTGCAGTTCGTACAGCGCGCGCTGCTGTGGATTATGAAGTGTGAATTTTTTGGGAAAAGTTTGAAAGGTTTGGAATGTTTGAAAAGTTTGTAAAGTTTGTAAAGCTAAAAAGTAAGAATTCCGAAGCATCGGGAGAGAAACTAAGAAAGTGCGAGTTACTTTCTGCTTTTACATTCTACATTCGTAATTCGTAACTCGTAACTCGTAATTTGTAATTCTTAACAGTCTTTTTTCCTTAATCTTTATTCTTTAATCTTAAAAAAACATGCTGAAGGACTTCTTCTATTTTTCAAAAAATCAGCGCGTTGCAATTATTATATTGCTACTGCTTATAATTTTGACTATAGCCGGGAGTTTTGTGCTTAATCTTATTCCCATAAAACAAACATCTGAAGATACTGAAAGCTTTTTTGCTCAAACCGAAGAGTTTATGCGAAATCTGCAATCGGCAGACAGTATCAGGAGATTAAAACAAGCCCAAGAATACAGTAAAAGGTATGCTGATTCGTATTTAAAAAGTGAACAAAAGCAAGACTATGAGCTTTTTACATTCAATCCAAACACTGCTGACTCGTCAAGTTTTCTTAAACTTGGCTTAAAACCTTTTGTGATAAAAAATATTATCAATTACAGAAAAAAAGGTGGCGTTTTTAAATCGGTTGACAACTTTGCAAAAGTGTGGGGAATTTCCGATGAAAAGTTTGAAGAGCTAAAACCCTATATTTCAATCCCTGCCGAAAATAAAGTCGCGGATAAACAATCAAATCTTGATTCCGAAAGTATTATCAATAAACCGGAAAAAGTTTCTGAAAAACTTGTAGATATAAATTCAGCCGATACCACCGAATTGATGACCGTAAAAGGAATTGGACGTAAATATTCAAACGGAATAATTAAATACCGGACATTATTGGGTGGATATTATGATAAAAATCAGGTGCTTGAAGTGTATGGAATGACACCTGAGAATTTTGAAAAAATTAAAGACAAACTTACTGTAAGTTCGGCTTCTGTAACAAAAATTGATGTAAACAAAGCCAGCGCCGACCGTTTACGCTCGCATCCTTATTTGAACTTTTATCAGGCAAAAGCAGTTTATGAATTAAGAAGACGAAAAGGGAAACTTAAAGACATAAGCGAACTAAATCACCTTGAAGAGTTTACGCCTGATCAACTCAAGAAAATTCAACCATATCTTAGTTTCGATTAGTTATGAAAAAAATAATTGCAGAAAATATAGTAGATGTTGTATCGCGCCGAATTTTCAGCGGTGAACTTACAATTGAAAGCGGAAAAATAATATCGATAGAAGAAAAACCGGTAAACAATTCTGTTTTTATTATTCCCGGTTTTGTCGATGCACATATTCATATTGAAAGTTCAATGCTTTTGCCTACAGAATTTGCACGCCACGCATCGGCAAATGGTACAGTTGCCTGCGTATGCGATCCGCACGAAATAGCTAATGTTAATGGCATTGCGGGTGTCGATTTTATGATCGAAAACGGGGAAAAGTCACCCCTGAAGTTTTTCTTCGGAGCGCCTTCCTGTGTGCCTGCAACTGATATTGATACTTCAGGCGCTGTAATAAATGCAAAAGATATTGCCGCGTTACTTCAGCGAGATGATATTCATTTTCTTGCCGAAATGATGGATTACGAAGGTGTGGTACAGGGAAATGACGAAGTGCACCAAAAACTGCGTGCTGCCAGTAAAGCCGGCAAGCCGGTTGATGGACACGCGCCGAATTTGACCGGTGCGAATTTAGAACAATATGCTGCCGCAGGTATCAGTACCGATCATGAGTGTATGACACCCGAAGAAGCGCTCGAGAAAATTGAACTTGGAATGAACATACTTATCCGCGAGGGAAGCGCTGCCAAAAATTTTGACGCATTAATCCCGCTTATCGAAAATTATGCCGATAAAATTATGTTTTGCTCCGACGATAAACATCCTGATGATTTGATACGTAACGGACATATTAATCAATTAGTAAAAAGAGCTATTGCGGCAGGATATAATTATATGGATGTGCTTCGTGCGGCAAGTTACAATCCTGTGAAGCATTATGGATTAAATGTTGGATTATTGCAACCCGGAGACGATGCAGACTTTGTATTGGTTGATAACTTATCCGATTTTAATATTCTGAAAACTTTCATCAACGGTGAAATTATAGCTGAAAATGGAATTTCGCTGCTCAGTTTTCAACCTCAGAACAATTTAATCAATCAGTTTAAAGCTTCAAAACTGAATATTGAAGATATTAGAGTAAAACCACGCGGTGAAAAACTGAAAGTTATTGTAGTAAGCGATGGTCAACTTTTTACACATGCAGGCACATTCGAGCCCAAAGTTGAAAACGGGAATGTGGTTTCCGATACTGAAAATGATATTCTGAAACTTGTAGTTTACAATCGTTACGAAAACTCAAAACCATCCGTAGGATTTATTAAAAATATTGGTTTGAAAAAAGGCGCGCTTGCTTCCACTGTTTCGCACGATAGTCATAATATAGTTGCTGTTGGCGCTTCCGATATGGAAATTATTTCGGCAATAAATCAGATTATCGACAGCAAAGGCGGGGTTTTGGTTTGCAATGAAAGCGAAACATATATGCTTCCATTGCCTGTAGGTGGATTAATGTCGGCCGACGATGGTTTTTCTGTTGCCAGAAACTACGAAATGGTCGATGCCAAAGCCAAAGAGTTTGGCTCCGGCTTACAAGCGCCGTTCATGACTGTTGCTTTTATGTCGTTGCTTGTAATTCCGGAATTGAAACTTACCGATAAAGGGCTTTTCGATGGTATAAACTACGGATTTACACATCTGATGGAATAAAGCTAAAAGCATAAAAATCAATCAAAAATATTATTAACTTTGCAAGCAAGTTTCATAAACCGGAATTTGTAGTTTAAACGATTGAATAATAGATTTTTAACGATGGATTTTTACGGATTCGAATTTTCTGTTGCCGAGTTAGTGGTTTTCTCTGTTTTATTTCTTGCATTTATTTATCAGATATATTTTTACGTGCGTTACCTGCGCGGTGTTTTACGTTTAAACAGAAAAATCCGCAAAAATAAAGTCAGTTTTGTTACCCATCCTCAGCCGGTTTCTGTAATTATTTGTGCCCGCGACGAAGCCGAAAATCTTAAAAAATTTCTGCCCTTTATTCTTGCTCAGGAATATCCGGTTTTCGAAGTAATTGTAGTTAATGATGGTTCAACCGACGAAACCGATATTATCCTGCGCGACATGAAACTGGAATATCCGCATTTACGAACAACCTTTGTGCCTGCCGGAGCTACCAATTTAAGTACTAAAAAACTTGCATTAACGCTCGGTGTAAAAGCTGCTCAACACGATATTCTGCTCTTTACCGATGCCGATTGCATGCCCGAAGATAAATACTGGATTTCCCGAATGGCGCGTAATTTCACACCCGGAATTGAATTTGTTTTGGGCTATGGAGCATATCTGCATCAAAAATCTTTTGTAAATAAGCTCATTACTTACGATACTCTTTTTGTAGCGCTGCAATACCTTGGTTATGCAAAATCGGGTAAACCATATATGGGAGTCGGACGGAATATGGCTTTTCGCAAGGAAGTGTTTTTCAGACATAAAGGCTATGCTTCGAATTTGCATTTACGCTCCGGCGACGATGATTTAATGGTAAATCAGGCTGCCAACAAACACAATACGCGCATCGAAATTGCACCCGACAGCATTACATGGTCAGAACCCAAAAAGAATTTCCGACTTTGGTATTATCAAAAAGAACGGCATTTATCAGTTTCTACGCATTACAGTTTTATCAGTCGATTCAGATTATCGATTGAACCACTATCAAGAGCATTGTTTTATATTACTCTTATAGTCATTCCTTTTCTTGCAAATCTGATTACAATATCAGCTGCAATATTATTGTTTCTGATAAGATTTTCTGTGCAATTATTGGTTGTAAATAGCTCGTCAAAGCATTTTAACGAGCGAAGATACAATATTAATTTATTATTGTTCGATATTGTTTTACCGCTTATCAGTCTTAATTTATTAATCTTCGGACGGATGGGGAAAAAATCGAAAAACATACGCTGGAAATAGAATTTTGAATGTTTGGGTAGTTCATGGTGTTAAGTTAAGAGTAAAAAGTTCATGAAGTTTATAAAGTAAATAACTATATTTATTTACTTATGGTTTTGATATTTACCTCATATAAAACATAGCATAACAGCATTAAGAACATAGAGAATTTAATCGATGCATATATTATTTCTGGGACTTGGTACAAATTTGGGAAATCGGGAGGAAAACTTGACAAAAGCAGTACGATTGATTTCAGAAAAAGTAGGTGCAGTTCTATCTGTTTCATCTTTTTATAAGTCCGAATCACAAGGTTTTGTTTCAGAAAATATTTTTCTGAATGCAGTGTTGATGTTACACACTAAACTCTCACCACTTGAAGTACTTGACGAAACGAAGAAAATTGAAAAACAGTTAGGACGCAAAAGTAAAACCCGAAAAGAATATACCGACCGCATTATTGATATCGACATATTATTTTACGATGATTTAATAATCAACACTCAGAAACTTACAATTCCTCATCCTCACATTGCCGAAAGAGAATTTGTACTCGTACCTCTTGCTGAAATTGCCCCTGAATTAGCGGAAAAGTTTAAAGTTAAAAAGGAGAAAGACTATAGTCGATAACCTCAAGTTGTTTCCTGAGTTTTTTCAGAAATTCAATATACTTTAGATAATAAAATTACTCCTCTACCGAGTTTTCATATTCTCCGAGCGCTTCAAGCGCTTTTTCAAGATCATTTTCAAGCACCATAATCTGAAGTCCGTTGTTTATCTCGCCAAACATTGGCATTAACTCTACGGAATCTCCATTGTTTATGCTGGTTTTAATACCGTTTTTCTGCAATAAATCCTGATCGAACAATGCTTCAACCATTGTTTCGTAGTTCTTTAAAGTAACTAATTTATCTTCCATAATAATATGATTAATTTTGTTAATGATTAAAACCTTACTCATAAAACACCTTTGAACGGCATTTTGTTTGGGTTTCGTCAGAGAAATAATTGTAAAATTATAGTAGAAATCGATACAGACAAAGCAATTCTTCATTTTTTTAAATTTTCTAAGTTGAAAGAATTATTTTTAGTAATTTTGTCAGGAATTTTTTTAAGAATCATTTTTTTTGCAAAATACTTCATGCCAAATGACTAACTCGGATTTTTCAGAATATAATGTTTACTCACAGAATGTTATCGAATTTGTAACGGTAACAGCCGAAACTTGTCTGTTAATTGAGAATACTTCGGAAATCGGACGCGACGAAATGATTGAAAAATTGTTGAAACTGTTGCCGCTTTTATATCTGAAAACTTCGTTGCTCGAAATTCCTGAAGTGATTTTTGAAGAACAGCCAATGCGTTTTGTAACCGAGAACGACTACAATGAAATTAAAAACGGTTTAGAACAAATGCTTGGCTCAGAAGATTCTTATCTCGAAGTTTTTCATCCTGATATGCCTTACAGCGATACGCCGGTTGCAGCTTTTATTTCAGAGGATATTGCCGATATTTATCAGGAATTGAAGGATTTTGCGGCAAATTACCAAACAGCCGATGTGGAAGTAATGAACGATGCTCTGGCGGCATGTCTTACTGCTTTTCGCGAACATTGGGGGCGTAAGTTACTTAACTCACTCAGAGCGTTACACAATACTTATTATTCTGATAATTTTATCGATAACGCTGATGAAAAACCAGCATCGAGCATAAAAAACGGAAAGAACCGCTCGTCTATTTTCGGTTATTTGGATGAAGATGAAAATAATGAACTTGATAATCTGTTGAAATAATAAGTTTGTCAGTAGAAATTGGCTCAGTATAAAATGTTTAAATCAAAAATTACAAAAGAAGAAGTTAATCAGTTGCCCGTGGTATTGTTCGATGGACAAATTACCCTTATCAATAAATCTTCGGAAATTGAAAGTGCAGTTGATTCACTTTTTAAAAATACAATTGTTGGAGTTGATACCGAAACCAGACCATCGTTTTCGCGCGGCACCTATCATCGTGTGGCATTATTGCAAATATCTACCGAAAATCATTGTTATCTTTTCAGACTTAACAAAACCGGGTTACATCCCAAGTTAGTTAAGTTTCTGGCTTCCGATAAAGTTATGAAAATCGGGCTTGCATTACGCGACGATTTTATCGGACTAAGCAAACTTTATCCTTTCAAACCGCAAAATTTTATCGACCTTCAGTCGATGGTTGCTCAATATGGAATTCTTGAACTCGGTTTGCAAAAAATATTTGCTATAGTTTTCAATCGTAAAATTTCGAAAGCTCAACGATTAACCAACTGGGAAAGCGATGCACTTACCGAACAGCAACAAAGATATGCTGCCACCGATGCGTGGGCAAGTTTACTTATCTATCAACAACTTGTAAAGGAAAAGAAGCTATCGAAAAAGGAATATAACAAACTTATTGCCGACGAAGCAGCAACCCGCAGTTTTATGAATGAAGCGCGCAAAAATGAAGTTGTTTAAACCAAAAATAAAAAATCCGATAAGAAATTGAAACCTGATATTCTTACAAAAATAATTCTGAAACCACGCAAAGAAGAAAGTTTATTGCGTTTTCACCCATGGGTATTCTCGGGCGCAGTACACAAAATTGCAGGTAAAGTTGCCGAAGGTGATATTGTGGAGGTGGTTGACAATACCGGAAACTTTCTTGCAACGGGACATTACCAAATTGGAAGTATCGCCGTGAGAGTGTTAACCTTTACACCCGAACCGATAAACCACGATTTTTGGTTTTCGCGCATCGAAAAAGCTTATAATCTGCGCGAATCGTTGGGATTGATTTCTGATACCAACAATACTTATAGGCTTGTACATGGCGAAGGCGATAACATGCCCGGACTTATTGTTGATGTTTATGATGACACTGCTGTAATGCAGGCGCATTCAATTGGGATGCATTATGCAAAAGATATTCTTGCCGAAGCCATTGTAAGGCATGTTTCAGGCGTTAAATGCGTTTATTATAAATCAGAAACTACCTTACCTTTCAAAGCTCCTGTCAATCCCGAAGACAGTTATATTTTGGGCGCCGATACAAAAAATTACATTGCCACCGAAAACGGATTGCAGTTTAAAATGGATTGGCTCAAAGGTCAAAAAACAGGCTTTTTTGTTGACCAGCGCGAAAACCGTAAACTGCTCGAACAATATGCAAAAGGACGAAAAGTACTTAATATGTTTTGTTATACCGGTGGATTTTCGGTTTATGCTTTACGTGGCGGTGCAAGTTTGGTTCATTCTGTTGATAGTTCTGCAAAAGCTGTCGATCTTGCTGATAAAAATGTAGCGTTAAATTTTCCTTCCGATACACGTCATACTTCGTTTGCAGAAGATGCATTTAAGTTTATGAATAATGCTGATAAAGTTTACGATTTGATAATTCTTGATCCTCCTGCATTTGCCAAACATCGCGAAGCCCTGCGTAATGCGCTTAAAGGCTATAAAAGACTAAATGCAAAAGCTTTCGAGAAAATAAAACCCGGCGGAATTGTATTCACATTCTCATGTTCGCAAGTTGTAAATCGCGAACAATTCAGACTTGCTGTGTTCAGCGCTGCAGCAGAGAGTAAGCGCAATGTTCGCATTCTTCATCAATTATCGCAACCGGCCGATCATCCCATAAATATTTATCATCCCGAAGGCGAGTATCTGAAAGGATTGGTGCTTTGGGTGGAGTAAATTTGAATTTTATCCGACTCAAAACATTATCATTTGCATATCTACATAATATATAATTTACGATTAAAAATTTACAATTGCATTAATTTGAAATACAGGAGCATAGATATTTTTTTTGTATATTCATTTATTGAAAAATATATAACAAATGCAATCTTTCCGACTTTACGTAACGATATTTCATATTTAAACTTTTCGAATTAGACTTAATCTTCAATCCAGAATCATCGGGACACATTAACTTAACGTTACTTGAGTTATCAATTTTATATGTTTTTTGAGTACAAAGATTTTAAATGTGCGTTTTAAATAAAAACAAATTTGTATTTGTGGAAAAAAGCGCAGAAAAATATGTACTTGAGTTTTTGATGAACGACGATTTCATTGAATACGTGGTTCATCCAACAAGGCAATTAGTAGATAAATGGAGCGACTATTTTAAAAGAAATCCTTCATTTAACTCTTACGCGCAGAGTGCCCGGACAATTTTAAAAGGCGAAGTGCAACAAATTGACAATATCACCGAAAAAGAAATAATTGAACTAAAAAAACGCATTATTGCAAATTGCTGTATTTCGATAAGCAATTAATATTTTATCTGAAAAAATACCGAAATCTGTCATTCACTATTTGAGTTTGACAGATTTTTTTTATCTTGCGAAACCAAATAATTGAAGTAGTTGGGCGTTTTTTGTACACAAAGAGCTAACTCAATGATTAAAAAACAAAAATAATCCATTGAAAATTTGGCTGATACCTTTTAAATTTTGTTATTTTGCACCCGATTTCATGAAACAATCAAAACAAAACCACCAAAAATGCCAAAAAATCTTGTAATAGTAGAGTCTCCGGCAAAAGCCAAAACAATCGAAAAATTTCTCGGAACCGATTTTCAGGTCCTATCAAGCTTCGGACACATCCGTGACTTGTCAGAAAAGGGAATCGGAATTGACTTCAACAATAATTATAAACCTGAATATGTTGTATCTTCGGATAAGAAGAAACTCGTTTCTGATCTGCGAAAAGCTGTGCAGGACAAGGACATTGTTTGGCTTGCTTCCGATGAGGACCGAGAAGGAGAAGCAATTGCCTGGCATTTATTCGAAGAATTGCGATTGGCTAAAGAAAAAACAAAACGCATTGTATTTCATGAAATTACTAAAAATGCCATTGTCAACGCTATCGAAAATCCCCGCGATATTGATGTTAATTTAGTTGATGCGCAGCAAGCTCGTCGTATATTGGATCGTATTGTGGGTTTTGAACTTTCACCCGTACTCTGGAAAAAGGTCAGACCTTCATTATCTGCCGGACGTGTACAGTCGGTAGCTGTACGACTAATTGTTGAACGAGAGCGAGAAATTAATCAGTTTATTTCTGAGGCATCTTATCGTGTAAACGCCATTTTCGATACTTTTGATATTTCCGGTAAGCCGGTAAAATTGAAAGCCGAATTACAGCAGCGTTTCCCTTCTAAAGAAGAAGCATTAGCATTTCTTGATATTTGCAAAAAATCAGAATTCAGCATTTCAGATATTGTTACAAAACCTGCAAAAAAATCACCTGCTCCACCTTTTACAACATCCACGCTACAGCAGGAAGCCGCACGTAAATTAGGATTTTCTGTTTCGCAAACTATGGCGGTTGCTCAACGGCTTTACGAAAGCGGAAAAATCACCTACATGCGTACCGATTCAGTAAATCTCTCATCTCTGGCAATAAATACCACGAAAGCCGAAATTGAGAGTATGGCAGGGTCGGAATATGTGAAAATCAGAAAGTTCAGCACAACGTCAAAAGGTGCGCAGGAAGCTCATGAAGCCATTCGACCAACTTATATGAGCGCCCGCACAATTGAAGGTAGCGCCCAGGAGAAAAAACTCTATGATTTAATTTGGAAACGTACTATCGCTTCGCAAATGGCCGATGCAGAACTTGAAAAAACTTCGGTATTCATAAATATTTCCCGTAGCAATCTGCAATTTGTAGCTGCGGGCGAAGTCATTGTTTTCGATGGTTTTCTGAAAGTTTATCTCGAATCGACAGATGATGATGCTGACGAAGAAAATGAAGGTTTATTGCCTTCGGTAAAAACCGGTGAGAAATTAACACCTGAAGAGATTGTAGCACGTGAGCGTTTTTCTCAAAAACCTGCTCGTTATGGCGAGGCAGCGCTGGTACGCAAACTTGAGGAACTCGGCATAGGTCGTCCATCGACTTACGCGCCTACAATTTCAACCATACAAAACAGGCAGTATGTTGAGAAAGGCGATCGTCCGGCAGAACAAAGAGATTTCACTGTGATTAAACTTAAACACGATAAAATTTCAGAAACTAAAAAACACGAAAACTTCGGTGCGGAGAAATCAAAATTATTTCCTACCGATATAGGAATTGTAGTTAACGATTTTCTGATTGAATATTTTCCTGACATTCTGAATTATAATTTTACGGCTGAAGTTGAAAAAGAATTCGACGAAATTGCCGAAGGAAATATTCAATGGACAGCTGCAATTGATAAATTTTACAAACAATTCCATCCTGTGGTGGAAGACACGCTGAAAAATTCTGAGCGCAAAGTAGGTGAACGAATACTCGGAACCGATCCTGTAAGCGGCCGTCAACTGTCGGTAAAAATTGGTCGTTTCGGACCTTTAGCTCAGATTGGAACTGCCGATGAAGAAGAAAAGCCGGTTTTTGCATCACTACGTCGTGATCAGTCGATTGAAAGCATTACCTTAGAAGAAGCTTTGGAATTGTTCAAACTACCGCGTACTGTTGGAGTTTATGAAGACAAGGAAATGATAGTGGCAATAGGTCGCTTTGGACCATATATCAGACATAGCGGAGCTTTTTATTCAATTCCCAAAACCGACGATCCAATGTCGATTACCGATGATAGGGCAATTGAACTAATTATCGCCAAACGTGAAGCCGAGAAAAATAAAACCATTGCAACATTGGGTGAAAATGGTGAAATTTTGGTGCTTAACGGTAGATTTGGTCCGTATTTTACCTGCGATGGTAATAACTATAAAATTCCTAAAGGTACCGAAGCTGCTACACTTACATACGAAAGATGTAAAGAACTGATAGCAGAACAAGGTGATACAAAAGGAAAAGGAGCAAAAAAGAGAGGTTTTGCAAAAAAGAAAACAGCAAAAACTTCTACCAAAAAAAAGTAAACACAATAAACTGTCTATAAACTATAAACTACATACTATAAACTAAAATATTCCACCAATATGAAAAGATTTGCGTTATCACTTCTCGTAACAATGATAATTCTATCGCTATCGGCGCAGAAAAATCTTGTTTTAACCGAAGGGCAACCGGTAGTAGTTTATTCATTGCCCAAAACTTCTTTCAGTTTCGATGTGGAAATTGAAAAAGTATCACAGAAACCCGGACAGTTTTTTCAATACTCTCAACGATATTTGGCTACAAACGATGTAATCACCGAAGAAAAAGTTGTTTATCGCGTGAAAAGCATAAGTATGCGTACAATCACAATTGCCGACCCAGCGCGTACTTTTAAACTTGAAACAAAGAATTTGGTGAACTTCCCTACCGTAAATCATAAAGGAATACTCTGCGGAGTGAATGTAAGCATACCAGAAACAAAAATAATTGAGAAAAAAATATTGAAAGACGAAAAACTCAAACCTGTTACAGCCAATTTATTACCATTAGGTGAAGAATTTATGATGGCAGGCTCAACAGCTAAACTTGCCGAAGGCGCTGCCAAACAAATTTATCGCATTCGCGAAAGTCGTATGATGCTGCTTGGAGGCGATATGGAAGAACAACCATCGGATGGAAATGCGCTGAACACTATGCTCGATGGGCTCAATCGTACCGAAGCTGAACTTACATCGCTTTTTGTGGGAAAAACACAGATTGAAACATTTATGCAATCAATTTCTATTGAACCAGACTCCGCATTAATAAATAAAGTACTTTTCAGGCTTTCGGCTCAGCGTGGAATTGTTGATGCTACCGATTTGGGTGGTGCGCCTTTTTACATCAGTTTAACTTACGATGAAATTAAAACTCAGAACCCCGATCCTAAAGCGAAGCCAGAGAGCGCTTCGATACAAACTATTTTACCGGCAAAAACCAATGTAAAAATCACCGATGGTGTTAAAACATATCTTGAAAAAGATTTACATTTACCACAATTTGGGATATTAATCCCTCTATCAGATAAAATTTCCAATGCCCGTAACATGAAAATTCGGATTGATGAAAATACCGGACGGCTTCTGGTGATTGAAAAATGAAAAATCAAAACCGGAATTAACTCCGGTTTTTGTTTTTGTAAAGCTATTTGTTTTGTATTAAAATCTTTTCTTTACAAGTACTTTCAATCCATCATGTACTATTTTTACATTTATTTCTTTTCCCTCCTGATATGGTTCGCCGTCGTAGTGAAACGGGCCGCTTTCTTCTCTAATAAGTTTTATTTCCTTTGCGCGCAAAGTAGTCATAAACAAATCTTTATCTATAGTTTTTGTAAAAAGCTGCAAAGCTATTGAAGGAATAGCGATTACAGGGAAATTACTCATTACCGAAATGTCGAGCATTCCATCCTGCACACTAGCCTGTGGAGCAATGTAAGCGTTATTCCCCCATTGTGATGCATTGGCAAAGGTCAGTACAAATGCTTTCGATTTTAAATCGATTCCTTCTCCCTGAAGATGATAATTCTGGGGTTTATAACTGAAATATCCGGTAATCATTTTCTCGATATAGGCCATGATGCCACGTTTCTGTCCTTTAGCAAATTCAAGACTTACATAAGCATCAAATCCGGTTCCACAGGTGCAAAAAAACGGATGTTCATTTACCAATCCATAATCCATACTGATAACTTCCGAAAAATTGAGCATTTCAAGTGCTTTTCTGAAATTCATCGGAACACCCAAATGGCGCGAAAGTCCATTCCCTGATCCGTTAGGGATAATACCCAATGCAACATTAGAATGTGTAAGTTCGCGTGCAATTTCATTAACGGTTCCATCACCGCCAACAGCAATTACCGCATAATATCCTTCTTTAACAAAGTTTGCAGCAAGTTCGCTTCCGTGTCCACGATATTTAGTAAATTCAATTACATGTTCAACCTGTGTATTATCAATTCCTTGATTGATTATTGCAGGAAGTTCTTTTTTGTCCGTTGTACCCGAAAAGGGATTTATGATAAATGCAATTTTTTTCTTCATTTACAGTCAAATTGATAGATTATTGCTATCAGATTTATATTTTATACAAAAATGTAAAATTACTAATAAATTCCTGATAATCTATTTGAACCGAATGAAACATTTTTGTTCCTTTTACTTATCTTTGCTATTTGAATGGAAAAATTTAAGATACGCATGTAGAATGTAGAATGTAAAATGAAGAATGTAACTGATTTTTTCTTAATTTTCTTACCTTCTTAGTTTCTTAATTTCTTGGTTTTAACTTTACAAACTTTCAAACTTTTCAAACTTTCAAAACTCAAAATATCATGTCGAAAAGAAAATCGGGAAAAACACCCAGCACCAAAATTCGTAAATCCGAATTGATTCGGAATATAATTGATATTTTCAATGAGAACCCTCAAAAAACTTTTAATTACAAACAAATTTCCATGCTCGTTGGAATATCGGCAGAGTCGCAACGAATTTTTGTTAACGAACTTCTATACGAATTATTATACGAGGAATTTTTAACAGAGATTTCGAGAGGAAAATTCAAATTAAACTCACGCGGAGGGTACATTACCGGCACTATCGAACGTCAGGGAGTGAAGACCTTTTTACTTCCCGATGATGGCGGTGAACCAGTTTTTATTCCTGAGCGTAAAACAAATCATGCATTTCTGAACGATAAAGTAAAAGTTTTCCTTTACGCGCGTCGTAAAGGTCAGCAACCTGAAGGTGAAGTGGTTGAGGTTATCACAAGAGCCAAAGATACTTTTGTGGGAATTTTGCAGGTTTCTGAAAACTTCGCGTTTCTGATTTCTGATAACAAATCACTTACCAACGATATTTTTATCCCTAAAAATAAACTTAACGGTGGTAAAAACGGACAAAAGGCTGTTGTGAAGCTTTCGGGCTGGGAGCCAAATCTAAAAAATCCGGTGGGCGAAGTAATTGATGTATTAGGCGAGAAAGGTGATAATAATGCTGAAATGCACGCTATTCTTGCCGAATATGGTTTGCCATACAAATACCCCAAAGAAGTAGAAGATGCCGCAGACCACATTGAAGCAGGAATAACGGCCGACGAAGTAGCAAAACGAGTTGATTTACGTGGTGTGCCAACTTTTACTATTGATCCGCGCGATGCAAAAGACTTTGACGATGCGCTCTCAATCCGAAAAACCGATGATGGCAATTGGGAAATTGGGGTGCATATCGCTGATGTAACACATTATGTAAAAACTGATAGCATAATTGAACAGGAAGCCCGTCAAAGAGCAACATCGGTGTATCTCGTCGATCGTACAGTGCCAATGTTGCCCGAGCATCTTTCGAACGGAATTTGTTCGCTGCGCCCCAACGAAGATAAGCTCACCTATTCGGTAATTTTTAAATTGAACGATAAAGCGCAGATTTTGGATTATCGGATTGCACGCACTGTAATTTGCAGCTCCAGACGTTTTACTTACGAAGAAGCGCAAACTGTACTCGAAACCGGCGAAGGCGATATGAAAAATGAATTAATTACTTTGGACCGATTAGCCAAAACTCTTCGTCAGAAACGTTTTACTGAAGGAGCCATTGCTTTTGACAGAGTAGAAGTGCGTTTTGAAATAGACGAAAAGGGCAAACCTGTTTCAGTTTTTTTCAAAGAACAAAAGGATGCAAACAAGTTGATTGAAGAATTTATGCTGCTTGCAAATAAAACTGTTGCTACACATATTGGCAAAGCAGGCAAAGGCCAAAAAGCTAAAACTTTTGTATATAGAATTCACGATTTACCAAATCCGGATAAGCTCCACAATTTTGCTCAATTTATTAAGCGTTTTGGTTATAATTTACGCACTAGCGGTAAAAATACCGCCATTTCTTCATCTATCAATCATTTGCTCGATGAAGTACAGGGAAAGAAAGAACAGGATTTAATCGAAACACTCGCAGTTCGTGCAATGGCAAAAGCCGAGTATTCTACCGAAAATCTCGGACACTATGGTCTTGCTTTCGATTATTACACGCATTTTACTTCGCCCATTCGCCGTTATCCCGATATGATGGTGCACCGGTTACTTACTTTCTATGCTGAAGGTGGACGGAGCGTTAACCGCGCCGAATACGAAGATTTATGCCGTCATAGCAGCGATATGGAGCAACTTGCTTCTAATGCCGAAAGAGCATCCATCAAATATAAACAAGTTGAGTTTATGGCAGCTCACATTGGACAAACTTTTGATGGGGTAATTTCCGGTGTAACTGAGTGGGGTGTATATGTAGAGATTGTAGTAAATAAATGCGAAGGTATGATTCCTATACGCGAACTGGATGATGATTATTATGTGTTCGATGAAAAGAATTATTGTTTACTTGGTCGCCGTTACGGACGAAAATATCAGTTAGGCGATGAAATAACAGTAAAGGTAACCCGAGCAAATCTCGACAAAAAACAACTCGACTTTACGCTGGTGTAACTGGTCAAAAATAAATAATTTCAAATTTTGCCCGAAAATTATTGCAAACCCCGAAAAATACAGTATCTTTGTACCCGCAAAAGCAAATCGGCTACGTAGCTCAACTGTATAGAGCATCTGACTACGGATCAGAAGGTTGCAGGTTAGAATCCTGCCGTGGTCACAAACTGATTTTTAATTACTTGTAATTCAGTATTTTATAAAGTTTACATACGTATTTACATACAATTGTAAGCTTTTTTTGTGTCGTTATCATACCTTTTTTAAATAAAGTAACCGCAACAAAATTAATTGAAGCGGTTTTTTTCTGCTTATAAGTCAATTTCTCAAAAACTAAAAAAAATCTTTGTGCCGATGAAATAGATAAACTATTTCTTTAGCGCAAATCAGGGGGGTGGGTTAATTATTTAATTCCGTTAATTCTAAGGGTTTTGCATATTCATTACAATTATTACTTTGAATTTCATTAAAAAAACTCTTCATTCCTGGTAAATTAATAATAATTTTGGGTTCGGGTTCGCTTTCAATCAATTCATTTTCTACTTTTTGCGGTATGATATATTTTAGCATACGTTCGTACAGTGTTACTCTTTCACGTGGTTCTAATTGTGCAAAGTCTTTTTGTATCTGATTGAAGTTACTTTCAATAAACATACGTACTTTTTCTTTCATGTCCGCAGTTATTTTGTTTGGTGTTCCTGCCGGTCTTCCGTTCGGGTTTCCTGTTTGCCCTTTTTTTTGTGCCATAGCTGTATGTTTTTGAATGTTGTTTACATATTGTATGCAAATATAGACAAAATCAATTATAGTTGTATTATTATCGTGCATATCTTTCAGTAGTGCCATTATTTGTTATTAAACATACAAACATATTGTTTTTAATTTGAGTGCCTTAAATCGCTTTATATTGTCCTTTCTGTTTAGGCATTAATGTTTGTTTTCAACTCATATTTTTCAAACAACAAACATTGATTTTTTTTAATCAATGTCGAATTATTGAAATATTTATTCATACATTAATTGAAGATATTAATTCAAGATATTAATTAATACATTATTTAAGCTGCTGTACTTTTGTTGTAGTGCTGAAGTACAATTGATGTACTACTGTTGTGTTCATTGATTGATTTGTATCGTGCTTTATAAATGCTTTGTCAAGTGCTTTGTCAAATTTTGATAGAGCAATTGTATTAAAAGAGAATTGATTTTTTTCTTTTTCATTTCTGCTGCTCGATTTTAATTAATACCTTTTGTTGTATTTCTTTTTCTTTTGCTTTCAGTGCCTGAAGTTTGTTTTTTTTCTTTTTCCTTTCTGCTGTTTCGATTAATTCTTCTAAAGATATTCTGCTTTTGATACCTACATATATACCTCTCATATTGTTTGAATAGAAAATTAAATTCCAATTATATAACATTAAATACTGTAAAACCTTATCAATATGATAACGGTTTGAATATTTCTTGTAAACCTCAGGCATTTTTTCAGGTACCTGCTTAATGCTTTTGTAACCGAACGAACGGCACAATATCATCGCTTTATTGGTTTTTGCGTGGGTACCTGTACCGATAATCGACCTTATAGCAATATTTGCAGCAAACAACATTAATTCAAGTTCTGTTTTGTCATTATCACGAAACTCAAAAACATGATGCTTGTTTACCATTGGCATCGGTTCGCCTGCCGGTATCATTGAATGAATTTTTTTTCCAATTCTTAAAGCACTATAATAATTGCCTGTAACGCCTATAAATTTAAACGCCTGCCGTATCTTATGAAATTCTATTGCTTTATTTTCAAAATCACTATCAGTTTCAAAAATCTGCAATAGCTGTTCGGTTTCAGTTTCAGCGTATTTTATATCATTCACAAAACCGCTGTATCCTTCGTCTATATCGATTTGTCCGTTTTCGGCATACTCATCTATCAAAACAATTAAATCATTCGTTAAATTGTCTCTTTCACGATAATAACAGTATATAAGTTGTCTTGCAACATTTTCCTTATCATATTTCGATTTAATAGCAAAATAATAAAGTCCGTAATCGATTATATTGTTTAACGCTTTGCGCTTATCAGTCCATAAATCACGAAGTAAAAACAAAGGAAACTGAAAGTATTTATCATCTTGTTTCATACTGCAAATGTATTTTTAAACCATTGAACAAAAGTTGTAAAATCACGTGCGATGTAATAAATACCGCTTGCAGCTTCAACCGCCTGTTGATATTGTTTTTGTGCTTCGCTCTGATAATCTTTACCGATTTTTACTTCAATCTTTACGCTTCGGCCTTTGATAGTCGCTGATATATCGGCCGTTCCTGTGGTTGAAGTTCCTTTTATCCATTTCACGCTGCCGATGGTTCGCTGTAATCCTATGGCATCGGTGTAAGTAATCCGGTTGTCAATCGGTCTGCCTGTGCTGTTAATACGTTCTGCCTGTCCGCCTCGTACCTGAATAAATTTAATAATAAGTTTCGTTAAACCGTTTGCCGTATCATCTCGAAACGTGGGTTTCAATAGTCCGGGTTGATTATTGAATTTTACCTGTTTCAGTTGCAGTAATTCATTTTCAAAGTCCTTCACTGCTTTAGGTTTGCAATATCTGTTTGCTGCTTTCATAGTGCTAAAGTTAAAAGGTTCAACACTATATAAATAAGTATTACTAAACCGAAGTATTTATCAGAAAAAAAGGTATCTTTGTGGTGCTTTGGTTCGGGTGCGCTTTCGGGTGCGCCTGTTTCTTTTTTCATACCTTTTGCCCTTTCAATTTAACCGACATTGCATTTAATACGGCATTTCCATCAAACACAACTTTTCGGCCTGTCTGCATGAACGGTATTTTACCGCTGTTTTTAATCTTTTGTGCCGTTGGTATGCTGCATTGCAGAAAGTCTGCAAGCTGTCTGATACTATACAGCATTTTCGGTTCGGTCTGTTGTTCCTGTACCTGTGGAACGCTTTGTTCCTGTTTCAATAATTCCATAAATTCCGAAACGGTTAATTCAAAAATTCTCTTTTCCATATTTTATTTAAAAAGGGGGTTGTTTATCCTTTTCGGTATGCAATTACTTACACAACAATAGGTATTAAAAAGGTATTTATATAACTATTTTATATCAAATTGCATGAAAAAACCGCCTGTAAATATATGTTTTACAAGCGGTTACAATTTGGCGCAAAACTTTAACTTATTGTTAAGGTATTTTTTAGGTATATTAATTAGTCAATCTGCATACGTTTAAACAAATTATCAATTTTTTCTTTATTTGCAAGTGCTTTTTGTTGCGGTACGGTTAAACTAAAACCGTTTCTTTTCAATTCTTTAACTTCAGTAATAATTCTGTCAAATTCTGCTTTGTTCTTGCCGTAATTAATATTTCCGATATGAAATTTTATCCATTTTTTAAACGGACTTACAACTGTTTGTAAGGGCTCTATTTTGCTAAAAAAATAGCATACTTCAGGCCATGTAATATTTTCATGAAATTGCAACTTTTCGGGTGTTTCTCTAAAACAGTTTTTAAACCTTTCTATATAAGTAACATTCCAAAGATAGTTTGTAAAATCACGGTGCAAATCATAAATTAATTTCAAGTCAAAAACAAGCGGGTTCGTTGTATCGCTGCAGTCGAAATCGGTTTCGGGTTTTTTCTTTACATATTTATCTAAGTTTTTGACGTGCTGTAATTGTACTTCAATAAGGTTTGGTATTATTTTAAAATCAGTATGTAATTTATTATCAGCAATATTCCAATTAATATCATATTGTATATTTTCTAATTTTTCACTATCAGAAACGTTTCGAATAGCTGTTTTATCAGTTTCAATACCTTCACTTCTTAATCTTATATTTATCAGTTCTTCTAATACACGTAAAACTTCCATAAGTGCAAACATAGAATTAAATAAATCATCTAAACTATTTACATTGTACAATTTTGCCGTTTCACTTTCTCCAAAAAGGTGTATAAATAGTTTATTTATTTCAACTTCTACAATTGTAATATTGTTAAGATTTAAACCTGCATAAACACATTTATCTAATAACTCATTGTTGGTTTTAATAATACTTATTGTATTCTTTACTGTTTCAACTAAATCAGTATTATTTTCGCTGTCAATTAGTTCAAATTTTTCATTCTTTAAATCTCTAATTGTTTGTATCCAACCGTTGTATTTCATAGCAGTGTTGTATTTCATAGCACTATTGTATTAAGTTAATAATATCAGTTTTAATTTTATCATCTATTTTTCTGTAACGTGCAAACGCTTTGCTTCCTTCCACGTGGCCGGATAAACTTCCTACGATGTTTGGGTCTTGCACCTTTGCATACAAATTACCAACAAACGTTCTCCGTGCAATATGTGAACTTGCAACCTCGTTAATTGGCCGTTGTTCGTCTTTTCTTGTAATAGTGTTTAATACTGTTACTTTGCGTGTAAGTCCTGCAATAAGAAACATTTCCTTAATTGCAAGATTGTAGTTAATTTCTGATATAAAAGGTAGTAATTTTTTTCTGCCTGCATACCGTTTAATAATTTCCTTTGCTGTTGCGGTTAACGGTACCCGGACTGTTCGGGGGTGTTTATCTTTTGTTTTTCCTGCAATATATTCTAAAAATCCATCTATTATATTTGCCGGGGTTAACCGCATTAAATCGCCCACACGGCACCCGACAAGACATTGAAATATAAATATGTCCCTTTGTACTGCTAATTCTTTTCGGTGCTTAAAATCGAATTTAAACAGGTGGTTTCGCTCATCGATTGTCAAATAATAAGGGGTTCCGTATTCCTCTGAAGTAATTTTGAATTTAACAAAGGGGTTTTTGTCGGTAAATTCATTTTCTTTTGCCCAAATAAAGAAACTGCGTAATTTGTTTAACAGTCCTGCAACGGTGTTAATACCTCTTTGTTTTTGTTTATCTATTAAGGTGTGTTCAATTTGTAAATAATGTTCGAATGTATGCAAATCTATATCGAACGAAACAGGCTGTTTGCTGTGTGCTTCATAGCGTTCTAAACATCGTTTGAGTACTAAATAATGTTCGTGCCGGTTTTTACTTAATTTGCGGACTTGTAAAAACTTATCGAACAAAGAATAAAAGTTATCAGTTTCAACCGCTGTTATTTTTTCCTTTTTACCTGCAACGTTTCGAAGTTCTTTTAATAATTCTTCAATTGTGCCGTTCGGGTTCGAAGCTGCCCACGTGTCAACCGTTCCACGAATAGCATTTAATCTAAGGTTTACAGTAGTTGAAGTTTGCCCGGACTTGTTAACCTGATTTTTTTTCATTAGCTGCTTATCAATGTCCCATTGCACTAAATCGCATCGAAAACCGGTATTAAAAACTGAAACACGTTTTTTGTCGAAAAAGATATGTAATTGCAGCGGAACGTTTTTTTCTATTCCTTTGCGCTTTTCGGGGTAAATCTTTGAACTTGCAATCATGATTATTCTTGTATGTAAACTCTGTATGTAACTGCAAATTTACATACAAAAAACGATATAATCTAATTTAATTCAATTTATTTTATTTATCTTTGCAAAGTATTTATAATTGATATTCAGTTGATTATAATTTTTTGTTTAAACAGCTAAAATAATCTGATTTAATAATTTGTGTTTCTGCCGTGGTCACCACAAAAACTGCCCAACTAAATAGTTAGGCAGTTTTTTTATTGAAATTCTTTAACAAAATTCAATATTTCTAATACAACAAGAACAAAAAGTGGCTGCCCACTATGGACAGCCATTTTTTACTTTTAAAATATTGATAAAAAAGTGCTTTTATAAGCATTCTTGCCCGTGTCCTAAAATAGTTGTTTCTGTAGTGCCTATAAAAGACTTACTTGCCTTGCCATTATTATCGTTTATAATACCAGTTACAGTAATAGTATGTGTCCCTTCACCTAAATATATACTTATTGGTTCAACAATTCCCACATGCGTCGTTCCGTATGGATTTTTGTCTCCCATAGTGCTTAAATTCATAATCTGCGCCATAGTTTTTCCATTAATCAGGTATTGAAAATATGCCCCAAATGGTTCTACATTTGCACTAAAATAGAAATTCGGATTTGAAATATTAATTACATGAGAAGGGGTAAAAATTTGATCATCAATTTGTACTTGCAATTGTTCAATTTTAGAAACTTCATTTTCTGTCAATGGAAATGAATAATTTACTTTATTGGTGGAGGGTTTGTAAAACATTGTTTCACAAGCGATTTTAATATTAAATGTAAGTTCTAATGATTCTATTCCTTCTAAACCATACATTTCCCAAGCAGTTCTTGGATCAAGGGGATCTGGATATGGGACAACAGTAAACTGATAATGTTCAGAAACCGGTCCATCAATGTTTTCAAATGTTTCACCAACAAGCATATTACCATTCCAGAAATTACATCTGTTATCACGAGCAACTTTAGCTCGGGCTTGATCTTTTATATCCTGAGGAATAATACCATAAATTTCAGTTATCCAAAAATACGATTCTGCTCTTTCTTGTTCGAATTCCCATGTCTGTTCATTCCATAATCTGAAATCACCACCGCCTTGTATATCAATCATTATCGATTGTGCTGTAATTTTAGGCCCCGGAGCTTTTTGTGGTCCATCAGTATATATTTCATCGATTACTTCATCAGAGCAACCAATTAAAAGAGTACTCGCTATCGCAAGTCCAAAAAGAAATCTGTACGCTTTCATAAATATTAAATTTTTATTGTTAATTAATTGAATTAATTTGATAATTAATGATTTAACTTTAATAGTAAGCAATATTAACAACGTAAAGCTTTTAATAAACTTAACTGAAAGTTAAAAAATCAGGGATTAAAAAATACAAAGTCAGTATTTGTCATATTTAAAAAAACAAAGCCTCATTCAAAAAAAATTATGATACAATTACGTTATAAGCAATCTTGTCCTGAACCTAAAATCGTAGTTTCAGTAGTGCCAATAAAAGACTGGCTTGCTGCTCCATCATTGCCGTTAATTATTCCACTTACAGTAATCGTATGTGTTCCAGCTTCCAAATATATACTTATAGGCTGCACTGTTGCCACATGTGTATTACCATTTGGGTTTTTGTTGCCATAACTACTTAACTTCATAATGTCTGCCATCGATTTACCATTAATCAGGTACTGAATATCAGCTCCAAACGGACCAACGTTTGCACTATAAAAGAAATTAGGATTTGTTGTAGTTACCACATGAGAAGGCGTGAAAATTTGATTGTCAATCTGTACTTGTAATTGTTCAATTCTTGAAACACCAGACTCTAATAAAGGAAATGAATAATTGAAGGATTTATTGCTTTTCTTCAATAGAGTTTCACACGCAATATTAATATCAAATGTCAACTCTAAAGATTCTATTGCATCTAAGCTGTACATTTCCCAAGCAGTTTTTGGATCAAGAGGATCAGGATATGGAACAACAATAAATTTATAATGTTCTGAAACTGGACCTTCAGCATATTCAAATGTTTCACCAACTAACAAAGCATTTTCTCCACCATTCCAAAAATTACATCTGTTATCACGAGCTACTTTATAACGGGCGGCATCTATAGCTTCCTGAGGTATAATACCATAAACCTCAGTGATCCAAAAATACGATTCGGCTAATTGTTGCTCAAACTCCCAGGTTTGATTACTGTATAATTTAAAATCTCCGCCACCTTTAATGTCAATCAATACTGATTGTGCTGTTGCATTTACACCCGGAGCCTTTGATTAATTCTTTTAGTTAAATAATTTGTCACAAATATTTTGAAAAACCAAATTAAAAAGTCAATTTTAATCATATCTTCAAAAAATTGATTAAATTTCAGGGAGGCCAGTTAAATGAGAGTATAGGTGGGTTGTGTTTTTTTAGTATTTTACATAGAAAATAGCTATACTTTTTATTCAAAACCACAATATTTCACAAAGATACAAAATTAAAAGATAAATATCTTCGCAATAGTTAAGTTTTTACATATTTCAAAAACTTCTAAAAAAGAATTATCTTTGTGTCATTGATTGATAATTTAATATTCAAATAAATATGAAAAAACTATTTTTATTTTTTTTAATTATACATTTTGTAATGAAAATAAGCTCCCAGGAACAAATTCAGCTCTACCCTCAGGGAATTTTAGAAAGTAATGAGCTTTCGGTATCGGAAAGTTTTCGCGACAAGGAATTTATTATCAATATAAGCGAGCCAAGAATGTATGCTTTTATTGTTCCAAAAGAATTATCTATGGGTACTGCTGTTTTAATATGCCCGGGAGGCGGTTACTCAGGAGTTTCGCAAATAAAAGAAGGTCAAGAAATTGCTTACTGGTTTAACCGGCTTGGAATTTCTGCTTTTGTTTTATATTATCGCATGCCAAATGAACATCATTCAATTCCGTTAAAAGATGCACAAACAGCGCTTTCTATTATTCACAACCGGGCAAAAGAATGGAATATCAATAAACATAAAATAGGTATCATGGGCTTTTCTGCGGGAGGACATTTAGCATCGACTGTCGGTACTCATTTTAAAAGCAAAACCGAGCGGCCTGCATTTATGATTTTGGCTTACCCTGTAATTACAATGGATAAAGACTTAACACATGGAGGTTCTAAAACGAATTTGCTTGGAAAAAACCCAACTGAAGAACTTGTCCAAAAATATTCCAACGAACTAAATGTTACCCGTAGAACTCCACCTACATTTATTATTCATGCGCTGGACGATAAGGCTGTTCCCATTGCCAATAGTGAAAACTTCATTAAAGCACTACAAGCAAACAAAGTTCCGGCAACGCTTATAACTTACGAACAGGGTGGACATGGTTTTGGTATGAGGAAAAAAGGAATTCCTGCCGATTATTGGGATCAGGAATTAATAAAATGGCTTTTGTCGCGTAAATTAGTAAAATAATGTTTTCTGAACTTTCAAATGAAGCAGTTGAGCTTTTAAAATCTATTATCAGAATTCCATCCTATAGCAGAGAAGAATCTGATGTGGCAGATTTTATCGAGAATTATCTCGAACAGAAAGGCTATGCAGTATCTCGAAAGAGAAATAATATTTGGTTGATGAGTCCGGGATTCGACCTCTCCAAACCGGTAATTTTACTTAATTCGCACATTGACACCGTAAAACCTGTTTCGGGATGGACAAAAAATCCGCACATTCCCTTTATCGAAAACAATAGTTTATTTGGGCTTGGATCTAACGATGCGGGAGCTTCGGTAGTAAGTTTGCTTTTTGCATATATAGCGCTCACCGAAAAACCTCAACCTTATAATCTGATTTTTGCTGCAACTGCCGAAGAGGAAGTTTCCGGCTCAAATGGCATTGAAAGTTTGATGAAAGAGCTTCCTCCTATAGATTTTGCGGTTATTGGCGAACCTACTGGAATGCAACCTGCAATTGCAGAACGAGGTTTGATGGTGCTTGACTGTACTGCACATGGAAAAGCAGGCCATGCCGCACGCAGTGAAGGTGAAAATGCCATCTACAAGGCATTAAAAGATATTGACTGGTTTCGCACCTATAAATTTCCAAAAACATCAGAACTTTTGGGTGATGTTAAAATGTCGGTAACACAAATAAATGCCGGTTATCAACATAATGTAGTTCCCGACAAATGTACTTACGTGGTCGATGTAAGGACTAATGAAAAATACACAAACACGGAATTACTACAAATCATTCAGGAAAATGTAAATTGTGAAGTTAAAGCCCGCTCCACACGTCTAAGTTCTTCATTTACTCCACCGGAACACGCATTTTTGCAAAAAGCAAAAAAACTTAACCTTACTCCTTTTGGCTCTCCAACATTATCAGATCAGGCGCTTATTTCATGTCCAAGTGTAAAAATTGGTCCAGGCGATTCTGCACGTTCACATACTGCGGATGAATTTATTAAGCTCTCTGAAATTGAACAGTCGATCGAAATTTTCGTTTCAATCCTTGACGAAATTGAACTGTAAGCAATACTTTTACGCTTTTTTACCGCAAAAAGATACTAATTTACCGCAATAAAATCACGAAGATGTTTAATTAACTCTACTTTTGAGGTAATTTCATCAGTTTAACACTTAAAACAGAAACAGGGGAATAATGTCAAAAAAAATCTACCTATTAATTATTTGTGGAGTTTTTATGATTTTGGGCATTCAAAAATCATATACTCAAACTAACATGAGTGTGGTTTTACTAAACGGTTTCGATGAAAAAATTCCACTTACTGAGATCAAATCACTCCGGTTTATCAATAGTGGTCTGAATGTGTTACTTGGTTCAGGATCAAATACAGTTTATGAGTTATCACAGATTAAAAAAATAGTTTTTAAAGCGGTTTCAGCAACCGAACTTTTCGAGTCGGATACTCAGTTTCAGGTGTATCCAAATCCTGTTAAAGACATTTTGTTTTTTAAAAATACTGAACAATCATACGGATTTATAACCATTTATGGAATTGATGGCAGGAAAGTGCTTGTAAAAAATGTATCTAATGAAGAAAGTATAGATGTTAGTACATTATCGAAAGGAGTTTACATTATAACACTTAACAATCAGGCACAAAAATTCTCGAAACAATGAAAAAAATATTTATAGTATTAGCATTGGCAGCACTTTTGGTAACACTAATTGTAGCAGAAGAAAAGCTGTTTATTTATCGTACTGATAAAACAGTTGCAAGTTACAGTGTAAGTTCTATCGACAGTATCAAATTTGAAGATAACCAAACCGCATTAAACATTTTTACCAGTAAAAGTACTGTTGCATATCCAATCAATGAAATTGACAGCATAATATTTTCGGGAACTCCGGATACCGTTACGGTAACTTATAATGGAAATTCCGTTGAAATACAAAATCCTCTTAGCGATGCCGGAGTAAATATAACTGTTACCGGCGCAGATGTAATTGTTAACTCTACTGTGTCCGACAATCAGGTAAAATATCTTTTAAAAGGCAATTCATCTGATGGAATGTTTAAAATCTACAGTACATATAAATATGAATTAATTCTTAGCGGTTTATCGCTTGTTAATAACGATGGTCCAGCAATAAATATTCAATCAAAAAAACGAATTGATTTTAAATTGGAAACAGGCACAACAAATACATTAACAGATGGATCAAGTTACGCAAGTTCTACTGAGGATCAAAAGGGTACAATCTTCAGTGAAGGACAATTAGTTTTCGGCGGTAGCGGGAGCCTTACAGTAAAAGGGAATAAGGGCCATGCAATTTGCAGCGATGATTATATTGAAATTGAGAATGGCAACATTACAGTTACAGGCGCTGTAAAAGATGGAATTCACTCAAAAGATCATTTTAATTTAGAAGGTGGAACAGTAAATATCACGGCTACTGGGGATGCAATTGAGTGTGAAACCGGAAAAATTAAAATTGAAGCTGGTTCATTAATTGCTACTACAGCAAGCGCTGATGCTAAAGGAATAAAATGCGACAGCACCTTTACCATGACAGGAGGCAATTTAAATTTAACAGTTACCGGCAATCAGGGGAAAGGTATAAAATCTATTGGGAAAATGAGCATTTCCGGTGGCAATATTACAGTAAACACTTCAGGTGGAGTAGTTTTAACCGCTTTAGGTTCAGGTTATGAGCCATCCTACTGCACTGCCATTAAATGTGATTCTACAATCGATATTTCCGGTTCAACAATTACGATTACAGCTACAGGGACGGCGGGAAAAGGTATTTCATCGGATAGTGATATAAATATTATCGGAGGTACAATAAAAGTTACGACTTCGGGCAATGGAGCAACTTACACAAACATAGCAGGAATTTTGGACAGCTATTCAAGTTCAGCTATTGATGCTGATGGCAATATAAATATTTGGTCCGGAGAGGTAAATATAACATCTTCCGGTTCGGGAGTTAAGGGAATTTCAGCGGATGGAACAACTATTTTTGGTAGTTCAACTAATAGCCCTGTTGTTAGTATTGCAAACTCAGGCACCAAACTGCTTGTTTCAGGAACAGCAAATTATGTTACTGCAGTTTATGCTGAGCCGAAAAATATTAAAAGCGATGGAAGTATTATAATCAACAATGGAATTTATACTTTATCTTGTACACAACAAGGTTCTGAGTTAATTGACAGCGACACCGACTTAAATATTAACGGTGGAACTTTTATTATGACTTTAGGTGGCAATCAATCTAAAGGAATAAAAGCTACCGGATCGATAAACTTAAATGGAGGAACAATTGGAATTACAGCATCAGGTGGTGTTGTACTTGAAAATGTTGCAGCTGCAACTTACGATCCCTCGTACTGCACAGCGATAAAAAGTACAGATTCAACTAATATCAATGGTGGCGATATCACTATTACACATACCGGAATGGCAGGAAAAGGAATATCGGCAGATGCAAATATTATTATTAATAGTGGAACTGTAAAAATCAATACTTCAGGAACAGGAACTACTTATAAAAATGTTTCGAATGTAACCGATTCGTATAATGCTACTTGCATAAGCGCAGATGGATCGCTTACAATTAAAAACGGTTCAATAACCTGTTCAAGTTCAGGTAGCGGAGGGAAAGGAATTTCAGCAAATGGCGCAATTACAATTGGTGAAACAAGCGTTACTCCAACTATAAATATTACTACTACCGGTGCTAAATTCGTTGTATCAGGCTCAGATTACTGTCACCCCAAAGCTTTGAAAGCCGATGGAGCAATTACAATCAACAATTGTAATATGTCGATTAACTCAAGTGATGATGGTATTCACTCAGAAACATCGATTACTATTAACGATGGTGAAATTACTGTATCCAACTCTTACGAAGGCATTGAAAGCAAATATATTTACCTTAAAGGAGGTACAACGAATATTACAGCTACCAATGATGGATTAAATGCTACCATGGGACTTACAGCTGGTGGTACTGAATCAAATGATAACAGCCTTCTTTCAATTTCTGGTGGAACACATTACATAACCGCAACCAACGGTGATGCAATTGACAGTAATGGCAATATATTGATGTCAGGCGGAATCGTTTTTGCAAACGGACCTATGAGCGGTGTTGAAGAAGCAGTGGACTTCAATGGCAATTTTAACATGAACGGAGGTACTTTTGTTGGCGCAGGTTCAAGTTCAAATATGACAAAAGCGATGAGCTCCACTTCGACTCAGGTAAACATGTATTTATCTACTAATACAGTGGTTTCTTCCTCTACTTTAATGACAATTACAATCGGAGGCGTTGCAACAGCTTGTTTCAAACCTAAAAATGGCGGATATAAGTTTTTAATTTCAACTCCTCAAATGACGAAAGGAGCCGCTTATGTAGTTTACACAGGTGGTACATATTCAGGTGGTATATCAACAAATAATTTGTACCGAAACGGAACTTTTTCAAACTCTGGCGCTACTGTAAAAAAATCGGGTAATATATCGGCTACAACAACAGTAAACACAATTACATTTTAATTCGGTTTTTTAGTCAAATAAAATTAATAGAAAAATGGACAGGCAGTTTAAAACTGCCTGTCCATTTTTCTATCTCAGGTATTTTTTATTGTTCGTAAACTTTCACCCAATCTACTTCGAGTTGTCCTGTATCGCCATGCATTTTTTCAGGAATAAACGAATTAAATGCGAGATATAATGATTCTTGCGGTACATTGCTTGTAGTGCGATAAACCTCAATGTTGTTAATCATCCAGATTAATTCGTTACTTTTCCAAATCAAAGTATATATATAATAATCTGTAGGGTTTAAACCCTTTATTTCAATTCCATCAAATATATTTTTATTGGCATTGCCTACTGTAATCTTTTTACCATCGAAATGAAAAATATTTACATGTGGAAGTTTGCCCTCAGAGCCAAGCCAGAACGCGTGATGCAATTTTCCATTACAACGTAATTTAGCTCTGAAAACTCCATATTTCTGCCTAAATTCGCCCGCTGTTTGGAGCACATCTGATGTATAATGGAATTCTTTATTAATAAAACCCTTTTCAGGATGCCAAGCAGGAGCAGTAACTTTTTCGTGCTTGGTTATAATCCTGAGTGTATCATGATCTACCGATATGTTTTTACCGGCATTGTTACATTGTTTTTCATTAGCAAACGAGTGATTTCCTACAAGGCTTTTACTTGCATAATTGAAGCCATAATTCCAACGCGATTTGTCGAGTGTATTCCATTTAAAATCGTCGTTAAAAGTAAGTTTAAGCGATTTATATTTCTCGAAACGTTCAGGTTTTTCTTTTGTAAAAAAAACTATATCCGGATTTTTTGCCAAGTCATAAAAACGCTGCTCTTTCACATATTCCGGAGTACCATGCCATCTTTTGTCATTCGACCAAAAATCGTTCGTTTTTTTAAATTCCGGTGTCGCAACCACTTCTTTCAAATGCTCATACTCCTGAATTATATACGACTTGTGATAGCGCATATAATTCTTATATGCTTTTGAATGTTCAAATTTTTTCAACTTTGAAAGTTGAGCCGATGCTTTTACCTTTTCCTTATCACCAAGATTTTCAAATTCAGGTGAGAGCTTGAATGCTTCATATTCTTTGAGTTCCGATGAATTTAAAACTTTATAATAGGATAATATCGATGGAGAATTTTGTAGTTTATGGAGCTTTTTAACGGTTCTGTACTCTTCTGTATCTTTATATTTACGATTCTGAAGTGTTTTTTTGTTTTCAATAAACGATGCCACTTTTACTTCATGAAAAAGTTTTTGATATTCGGCAAGTTCAAGTGATTTTTCCACTTCGTAATAACGCTGCATTGAGGTTGCCAATTCAGCTTCATCTTTTTCGATTTTGGCTGTAGGAATTACCGCGCCTGTGAGTTTTTTCCAAAATAGATTCATTTGCTTATGAATTAATCGGTTATATTTGTTTTTATTCGAAAATATCAAGTAAAAGACTGTAGAATACGTGTGCAATTTTCAACATTAGTTACTATCATTGGTTCGTAATTCATATGCGCTACGGGTATAAAACCCTTATTTATAAATTCTTCAGTAATACTAAACAGGGTTTGATAATAACCATCCTGATTTACAACAATACAGGGTTTATGATGCTCCCCTACAATACCCGAAGCCAATACATCAAAATATTCATCAAGAGTGCCAAAACTTCCCGGTAAAATTACAAACGCATCAGAAAGTAACTTCATGTTCTTCTTTCGTTCATCCATAGTATCGCAGATAATTAATTCAGAACAATATGGGCTTTTTCTGTTCATACGAATGACAGCTTCTGGAATTACACCTATTATCTTGCCGTTTCTGCTGTATGCGCCTTCCGATACTGCCGACATCGATCCGCCGGTTGCTCCGCCAAAAACAAGTGTATGCCCGTTTTCAGATATCCATTCACCCAGTTTACGAGCCTCATCTGTATATTTTTCAGCAATATTGTTACTCGAAGAGCAGTAAACAGCAATGTTCATGTTATAATTATGAAAATTTGAAAATTTGAAAATTATAAAGAATTCATATTAATTATCAATTCTGAAAGTTTTCAGAATAAATCATCAATCTTCAAATTCTCAAATCTTATTATTTACGCATCAATCTTAGCATAAGTTGCATTTTCCTCAATAAACTGACGGCGTGGCGCCACATCATCGCCCATAAGCATTGAGAAAATATGATCGGCAGTGGCTGCGTTATCAATTGTAACCTGACGTAGTGTACGGTTTTCTGGGTTCATTGTAGTATCCCATAATTGTGTTTCGTTCATTTCTCCCAAACCTTTGTATCTTTGTGTATGAATTGAACCTTCGTTGCCGCCTCCGTATTTTTCAATAAAAGCCTGTCGCTGTTGATCATTCCAGCAGTATTCTTCAATTTTTCCTTTCTTACAAAGATATAGTGGTGGTGTGGCAATATATAAATATCCGTTTTCAATCAGTTCTTTCATGTGACGGAAGAAGAAAGTCATAATCAGTGTTGCAATATGGCTTCCGTCCACATCGGCATCGGTCATTATTATCACTTTATGATAACGTAATTTTGTCATATTTAGCGCTTTGCTATCTTCTTCGGTTCCGATTGTAACACCAAGTGCTGTATAAATATTTCGAATTTCTTCACTTTCGAGAACCTTATGTTGCATGGTTTTTTCAACGTTCAGAATTTTCCCGCGTAAGGGTAAAATTGCCTGAAACTGACGACTCCGACCTTGCTTGGCCGTTCCTCCTGCCGAATCTCCCTCCACAAGGAAAAGTTCGCATTTTGCAGGATCTTTATCAGCACAGTCGGCAAGTTTGCCCGGTAAGCCCCCACCCGACAATGGCGATTTACGTTGTACCATTTCACGGGCTTTACGGGCGGCATGACGTGCTGTAGCTGCTAAAATTACTTTCTCTACTATCGTACGGGCAGCTTTTGGATTCTCTTCGAGATAATTTCCAAGTGCTTCGCCAATTGCCATATCCACTGAACCCATAATTTCATTATTACCAAGTTTGGTTTTGGTCTGTCCTTCAAATTGCGGTTCTGCAACTTTTATCGAAATTACTGCGGTTAATCCTTCGCGAAAGTCATCGCCACTGATTTCAATTTTTACTTTTTCGAGCAACTTGCTGTCTTCGGCATATTTTTTTAAGGTGCGTGTAAGTCCGCGACGAAAACCGGCAAGGTGAGTTCCACCTTCAATGGTATTGATATTATTTACGTAAGAGTGTATGTTTTCGTTGTACGAGGTGTTGTACGTCATCGCTATTTCAACGGGAGTGCCGTTTTTTTCGGTATTAATGTGGATAATATTTTCGATAAGTTTTTCGCGCGCTTCGTCAATATATTCAACAAATTCTTTTAACCCTTCTTTAGAATAGTATGTTTCAGTTTTACATTCACCTTCTTCGTTAGTTACTCTTTTATCAGTTAAAGTCAACGTAATACCTGCATTTAAATAAGCAAGTTCGCGTAATCTGTTCGAAAGAATATCGAATTTATAAACTGTTTCGGTAAAAATAGTATCATCTGGCAAAAAAGTTACAGTAGTTCCATTAACGGTAGATGTTCCAATTTCCTTTACAGGCGATTTTGGAATTCCGCGTTCATATTCCTGCATATATAGCTTTCCATTTCGTGATACTTCAACGCGTAGAAGCGTTGAAAGAGCATTCACACAAGAGACACCCACACCATGTAAACCACCGGAAACTTTATAGCTGTCTTTATCGAATTTTCCGCCCGCATGCAGTACGGTC
>CAYONE010000030.1:0-44187 GCA_964405245.1 uncultured Paludibacter sp. | reverse complement strand
TTTTTATTTAAAACTTTTCCACAACATATTATTGACCACATAAGAACACAAAAGGAAGAAAACGGTACTAATCAAGATACAAAAAAATATATTTTTTTGTTAACTTATGTGTTCTTATTTTGTTCAAATATCTTATTTTTTTGTAGTTCAATTTTGAATGTAGAATTTGCAAAAAAGATTAATCAATTTCGATTAACTAAGCAAACTGCTGCATTTATGGCTCATTGGCACATTGACATATTGACACATTAGGAAATTTGCTCATTCCCAAAAAAGCTTTCCTATTTTTTTGCTGAAATTGCTTCCACGATTTTTGCTTCCAACTCTGCCGCCAAATCGGGATTTTCTTTAATTACCTGTTTCGAAGCATCGCGTCCCTGAGCAAGTTTGGAATCGCTATAACTGAACCATGAACCACTTTTTTTGATAATTCCGTATTCTACACCCAAATCAAGAATTTCTCCGGTTTTCGAAATGCCTTCGCCAAACATAATGTCGAATTCAGCTTTACGGAATGGGGGTGCAACTTTGTTTTTTACCACTTTAACGCGGGTTTGATTCCCGATGGCATCTTCGCCATCTTTCAACTGACCAATTCTGCGAATATCTAATCGTACCGAAGCATAAAATTTCAGCGCATTACCACCTGTTGTAGTTTCAGGATTTCCGAACATTACACCGATTTTTTCACGTAGTTGATTGATGAAAATACAGGTAGTATTGGTTTTATTTATATTAGCTGTGAGCTTACGTAATGCCTGCGACATGAGACGCGCCTGCAAACCCATTTTAGAATCGCCCATATCGCCTTCGAGTTCTGCTTTTGGAGTGAGTGCCGCTACCGAGTCGATAACTACAATATCCACAGCAGATGAGCGAATCAATTGGTCGGCAATTTCGAGCGCCTGTTCACCATTGTCGGGTTGTGAAATCAATAATTCATCGGTATTAACACCAAGTTTTTCGGCATAGAAACGGTCGAATGCATGTTCAGCATCGATTATTGCCGCTATTCCACCTGCTTTTTGTGCTTCGGCAATTGCGTGAATAGCCAATGTGGTTTTACCTGACGATTCCGGACCGTAAATTTCAATTACCCTGCCACGAGGATAACCTCCAACACCTAACGCTACATTTAATCCAATCGATCCGGTTGAAATTACCGGAACATCTACTACTTTATTATCGCCCATCTTCATGATGGTTCCCTTGCCATGATCTTTTTCAATTTTATCCATTGCCAATTGCAATGCTTTCAGTTTTTCTAAAGAAGGTTTTTTACTCTCTTCCATTTGCTTTTCTGCCATATATTTTGAGTTTTAAATTGTTGATATTCTATAGATTTAATAATAAAAAATTTTCTTAAGGCTTATTAGTTTTTGCAAAGATAAAAAATTATGTGAACTGATTTTAATTCGTTAGGGAAATATTTTTTACATTTTTTCATAACAAAGTTATTATTATAGTAAATAACATTGAGTAATTAAAAATGAGTAAATACAAAGACTGAAACAAAAATATGTAAATCACAAATCACCGATTCACTAATCAACCAAATACAAATTCACCAATCACCAATCTCAACCTAAAATCTCAAGTTTGGCAAATTTCATCAGTAGAGTTTTCTTTCCTTTTGCTCCAAAATCAATTTCTGCTTTTTCATTACCACCATCCAAGTAAACATCGAGTATTTTACCTATGCCGAAAATGGCGTGCTTCACTCTCACACCTTGCTGATAAGGACCAGAATTGACTTGTATTTTTTCTATTGAAGAAGATTCTAATTTTACCATCCGTTTTAGTCCGGCAGGTTTAAAAACTTCATTACTGAAAGTTTCTACTTCAGGCTTATTTCCCCATTTTTTTCTTTCGGAATTCAGGTCATCATCCCATCTGTCGAATCGATTCAATCTTTCGATAGAAGTGTCCTGTTCATGCATTTTCAGATAATGTGCATCAATATCGCGTATAAACCGGCTGGGATTGCAGAAATTCATACTTCCGTTCCTGAATCGGGTACGGGCATAACTTATGGTACAAAATTCTTCCGCGCGGGTTAATGCTACGTAAAAAAGCCGTCGTTCCTCTTCCAAATCGCGTGAACTTGTAACATTGTAACCCGAAGGAAAAAGATCCTCTTCCATGCCAACAATAAAAACAGCTCTGAATTCCAGCCCTTTGGCAGCATGAACAGTCATCATAGTTACTTTGTCGCGGTCGGCTTCCTTATCGGTATCCTGATCGGAAAGCAGCGAAACTTCCGACAAAAAATCGGCAATCAAAGCCGTTTCGCCTTCTTTTTCTCTGTTTTCGCAAAATTCGTGAATGGCTTTGAGTAATTCCTGTATGTTTTCCTGCCTGCTGATATTTTCTATCGAAGTATCGGTATAGGTTTCTGTAATAATTCCGGTAATTTTTACAATGCTCGTAACAAGCTCATAAGCATTCAGCGTATCAGTTTGTGATGCGAAAGTGCTGATGAGATTCCTGAAATTGGACAACTTGGCTGCTGTGCCTGCATTTACCGATAAATTGTAACGAAGTATATCGGAAAGTACATCCCATGCAGTTACAGAATGTAGCTGAGCACATTCAAAAATTTTACCGAGAGTTGTATCGCCGATGCCACGCGCAGGATAATTGATAATTCTTTTCAATGCTTCCTCGTCGTGTTGATTGCTCACCAATCTGCAATAGGCTATCACATCCTTAATTTCTTTTCGCTGATAAAATGACAAACCGCCATAAATTCGGTAAGGAATATTATTTTTCCGCATTGCCTCTTCGAGAACGCGGGATTGCGCGTTGGTACGATAAAGTATGGCAATATGACTGAATCCGGTTTTTTTATCGGTTTTAAGTTTAAGAATTTGTTTTGCAACAAGCACGCCTTCTTCGTGATCGGTTGGAGTGTTGTAAACCGAAATCAGATTGCCGGCTTCTTTTTCCGAAAAAACGTCTTTTTGTATTTGTCGCTCATTTTTTTTTATAAGGCTGTTAGCAGCGTTTACTATGGTTTGCGTTGACCGGTAGTTTTGTTCCAGTTTAAATACCTGCGCGTTTTGATATGTGTTTTTAAATTGCAGAATATTATCGATATTAGCTCCTCTGAACGAATAAATGCTTTGTGCATCGTCGCCAACCACGCAAATACGTTCGTGTTGTTCGGCAAGTTTCTTCACAATCAGATATTGCGCAAAATTGGTATCCTGATACTCATCAACCAAAATATAACCAAACGCGTTTTGATATTTGTGTAAAACTTCCGGATGATTGCGAAAAAGCAGGTTTGTTTGTAAAAGTAAATCATCAAAATCCATGGCATCCGCTCGTTTGCAGCGATTACAGTAAGTGGTATAAATTTCTTTCAATAATGGAATTCGCGCGTTAGAGTCAGCCTTTTGATAATCGGCATTGGCTCTGTAAGCTTCGTGAGTTATTAAATTGTTTTTGGCAAACGAAATGCGTGAGTGAACAAAACCGGGTTTGTAAACCTTGTCGTCAAGTTTCATTTCCTTAATTATACTTTTTATCAGGCTTGCAGAATCGGACGAGTCGTAAATAGTGAAATTTTTTGTGAAGCCTGTTTTGCCTTCTTCAGCTCGCAAAATGCGCGAGAAAACCGAATGAAAAGTTCCCATCCAAAGGTAGCGGGCTGTTTTTTCGCCAACAAGTGTGGCAATGCGGTTTTTCATTTCGCGGGCTGCTTTGTTGGTAAATGTGAGCGCGAGAATGGAAGATGCAGGAATACCTTTTTTAAGCAAATATGCAATTTTATAGGTAAGCACTCTCGTTTTGCCCGACCCGGCACCGGCAATAACCAGCGATGCTCCATCGGTAAATTCCACAGCTTTGCGCTGATTTTGGTTTAGCTCGTTCAGAAATGATATATCCATTTGAATGGCAGTAAAATATTTATAAGAGGCTATTTCATAAGAATTAGGAACGCAAATTACGTAAATAAACGCAAATAAATTAAATATAAATCATTATTATTCTGACAATTACAAATATCAAACATGATGGTATTTATAAAAATTTGGGTAATCTGAGAATGTATGCCGACAAAGGATGGTTCAAAAAAACTTTTGATACAGCCTAAAAAACCTTTCATACAAAATTAAAACAATAGAGGGAGATTGCAATACATTTCTGAAAGAAGTTATTAACAAACAGTTTGAATGTATAAAAATATCAATTCGATTTGGATATCAGCCAGTTATTGTATTCATCAATAATTTCGGGCAGGTTTTGAGCGGAATATGTATTGTTCATTATTTTTCGGTAAACCGTTTCACAGTCTTTAAAAAAGTTTCCGGCACGGGTTTTAAAAGGAAAAAATTTATCGTTATTAATCATCAAACTTTTTCCATCGGGTTTTATAACATAAAACTGATAATAAAAACCTGAACGGGAAAAAGTAGTATAGTACTTTTTATGTAAATATAACTTCACTTTATCCTCGTAAAGTATGCGCATAAAAACCCATTCGTTTTCAAATTCAACGGGGCGAAAATAAAAACTGTCAACTGAAAAAATCTGAACATCATGAGGTAAATAAGCTAAATTTTTATGCGTAACAGGGTCTTTGTAAATCAGTAAACGGTAATTATCTTTTGCATCGTTGAATTCAAACGCACCAAGCAGCGTATCGCCATTGTTGAGAATGGCGAATCCGGGGCGAATTTGTATGTTAAGAAGCTTTTCAAGTATTTGTGTATGTGCTGAAACTGAAAAAACGAGTAAAAAGAGTACAAAAAAATTAATGCGTTTCATTTCCCTGTTTGTTTTGTTTGATAAATACAAAGATGAAAAAAAACAAGTAATCATCCAATTATTATATCAAAAAAATATAAATAGCGGTTTTACAGAGACTGTATAAAAAATTTCAACAAGAATTAAAAAACTTTTACTCAATTAAATCACCTCTATGAAGCTATTGCCACATAATTAATAGTGGTTTAAGAACTTATATTTCACTTAGTATTTTGAATAAAAAATATTAATCAATTACACAATCTCAAAAAGAAATTATTCATTTTTGTAATAATTGTATTGTTTAAAAAAATATGTATATTTGTGTCTTTCTATTCATTAAACAAAAATAACCGAAGATTTAATAATACAATTAATTTTACATAATATCTTTTTACATTCTTTACTTCTTCTATCAAAAAAAAATATTTATCAATTAATACAATTGAAAGTCTTAAAAAAATTTTGAAGTATAAACCTGATTTTGTAACAACTTAAAAATGTACCAATTATGTCTGACCAAAAAAAATTTCAAGCTACGGACGAAGCAAAAGCAAAAGCATCGCAATTACGTCTTTTTGCCATATTAGCATGGCTTATTGCCATTGCCGGCGAAGTATTTGCAATACTAAAACTCATAAACAATGAAACGTTAACATGGCTGATTGTTGCAATTGTTCTGATTTTAATTTTAGCAATTGTAGGTAATTTGCTATGGAAAAAGGCCAACCACATCGATCCTCCTTCGGAAGCTAACGCTGTATCATTTTTCTTAAAAAGTCAATTAGGGGCAATTATGTCGGTACTAGCTTTTTTGCCATTAGTTATTTTAATTTTTACAAATAAAAACGTAAACGGAAAAACTAAAGGAATTGCAGGCACAGTTGCTATTGTGGCATTACTTGCTGCCGGCATTACTGGAATCGACTTTAATCCTGCATCTATAGAAAAATATACCGAAGAAATTAATGCTCAAACCGACTCGCTGAAACAAATCACAGGGACCGACCATGTTTTTTGGTCGATAGCAGGTAATAAGTACCATATATATAAAGATTGTCAGCATATAAAAAATAGCGAACAAATATTTGATGGTACAATAAAAGACGCATGGGAAAGCCGAAAAATTGACAATGGCGAACTGTGTAAAACTTGTAAAGTAAGAGCAGAAAAACAAAAAGAAAATAATGGCGGAATCTTCGAACAAATAAAAGATGTTTTGGTTGGAGATTCTGTACAATAAAAATCAATTAATATTACTTAAAAAAAAATTATGAGTCAATTTGATGAAAAACTGGCAAAGTACGCCAATGAACTTAAGAAATTGGGAATTTCTTATGATGCTGAACTATTAGAGAAAGTTACTAAAGGTATTGGTCCTTCAATCTACAATGATGATGCTGAAACTGTATCAAGTAGTCAGGAAACTGAATTAGAAACCATTAAAAGTAATTTCTGTATTAAAAAATTAGAAGTAACTGATGAAGCTAAAATTGATACAGCAATTGCAAGTGTTATTCAGAAATTAGGTGTTTCGAACAGAAACAAATACAGAGCAATATTCTACTATTTACTTGTGAAAGAATTAAAAGCAGAAAACAAATATTGATTTGAATTTGATAAAAAAATCCTGTCATTAATCTTGTTGATTTTGACAGGATTTTTTCATTTAAATTTATTTTTTGAACATATCCATAATATCGTCAACAATATTTCCATCCTTATCTTTATCGATAAATCCGGTTACAATATCCATAATACCACCTCCTGCTGACTTTTTGCCTCCACCTCCCAATAATCCTCCGATGATACGTCCCAAATCATCCGATTTTGCATTTGTAGCTTTTTTTTCCTTACCCAGATAGCCCATGATAACGGGAGCTAACATCGACATTAAAGAACCAACCTGAGAAGTGTCAATGCCTGATTTTTTAGCAACTGCATTCTGTACAACTTCCTGATTACCACCAAAAACATGACCAATAATCTTTCCTCCATCTTTTAGTAAGTCCTGAGAGTTACCTGAAAAAATTTCTGTCAGATTATCCAATAAACTTCCATCGTGCTTGTCTAATGCTTTATTTAAACTTAATGCACCTTCGGTTGTTTGTGCGTTTTTGTTTAAGCCGCTTAAAATAGCAGGAGCCGCAGAATTTACGGCGTTTGCAGCTTGTTTTTCATCCAATCCTAATTGTCCGGCAATACTGCTAATTATTGCTTTGCCTTCGGAACCATTTAATAATTCTGATAAATCCATTTTAAAATTTATTAGCAATTTGTTATTTGAAAATTATTTAACTCTTTAAAAAAAATTAATTCTGATTTTCCACAGAGGATATTTGTAAACAGGTTAGCATGTATTCCGTTTTTTTTGTCCATATTGTAGATATAAATATACTAAAATCCCTATACTTTATGATGTATTTTAGTTTTTAAATGTCAACAAACTTCTTACTTTTTCCGATGTACTCGAACCCAAATCACGACATAAAGTATTATAAGAGTGAGTGTGCAGCAAATGCTACTGCAATTCTAATATTCAATAGCAAATGTAATGATTTTTTTGAATTATCGTTAAATTATTTTCAGACTGTTATATCGATTTGATAAATGGAATCATAAAACAGTGATATTACACTCTATTTGTTGGAATATACAAAAAAAAATAAGTTTTGAATTTATTTATGATTTAACTTAATCAAAAAAATATTTATCAAAAAAGATACTTACTTCTTCCAAAAAGTAGGAGTAAAAATAAGCAGCACGGTAAAAATTTCGAGCCTGCCAATCATCATAGTAAATGCAAGAAACCATTTTGAAAAATCGGGAAGATGCGAAAAATTAGCGGAAGGCCCAATACTTCCCAATCCTGGACCAACATTACTAAGGCAAGTGATCATACCTGTGAGAGATTCGATAAAATTCATTTTAGTTAAGCTTAAAACAGCAGATCCGGCTATCATAAGTATAAAGTACAGAATGATAAATGCCAACACACGAGTAATAATATTTTCAGGTACTACCTGACGGTTGTATTGAACGGGGAAAACAGCGTTAGGATGAATCAGACGTTTAAACTCGAGATAGGAATGTTTGAAAACAAGCAAAACTCTGATTACTTTCATTCCTCCGGCAGTAGAACCCGCCGATGAACCCACAAACATGAGTATAACAACTAAAAACCACCCAAAAACAGGCCATGAGCCATAATCCACTGTGGTAAAACCTGTAGTTGTTATAGTAGAAGTTGTAACAAAAAGGCCACTCCGTAAACTACGCTCAAAATCCCAACCTGTTTTTATTGATGCAAAATCCATATTCGTAAGTGTAAGCATAATAGCGAAAATCGCTATCAGAATGATATAAATTCTGAATTCTTCATTACGGATAATTTTATCAGTTTTGAATTTTACAAGGAAGTAGAATAAGGAGAAATTTATACCTGAAAAAACCATGAATAAAATAATGACGTATTCAATCGCAGGCGAATTGTAATAAGCGATACTTGCCTGTTTTGTGGAGAATCCGCCTGTGGCAATAGTCCCAAACGAGTGGCAAACCGCATCGAACCAGCTCATACCTGCCACGCGAAGCAATACAGTTTCAGTTAATGTAAGTGCGATATATATGTAAAGCAGAATTTTAGCTGTTTCGCTCAATTTTGGATGAATTTTATCCTTGGTTGGTCCTGTGGCTTCGGCAGAAAAAATTTGCATACCGGAATAACCGAAAATAGGTAAAATTGCAATTGAGATTACAATTATACCAAGTCCGCCAATCCAATGAGTAAGGCTACGCCAATATAAAATTCCGTAGGAAAGTTCTTCAATATTATTTAATATTGAGGCTCCGGTAGTTGTAAATCCCGACATAGTTTCGAAAAATGCATCTGCAACTGAAGGAATACTACCACTCAAAATATAAGGAATCATACCAAAAGCTGAAAACAACAACCATGCAGAAGCTACAATAACTGAACCTTCGCGTTTGCCGAGTTCAGGAATCGCATTTCGTCCTGAAAAAAAACCGATTAATCCGGTTACGATACATATACCTGAACTGATAGCCATTACACCAGCGATTTGAGGCTCATTATAATACAAAGCCACAGCAATTGCCGATGCCAAAAATACACTTTCAACAAGCAGAAGGCTTCCCAAAAGTTTAAAAATCAGCTTCAGATTAAAATCGTGTCCCATTTATCAGTTGAAAAACTTTTCTACTTTACGTATAGCCGATGAAATACAGAAAACTATCACATGGTCGTTAGGCTTTATTACTGTATTGCCATTTACCGTTGAACCAACTCCGTCTCTCACATAACCACCAATATTTACCTGATCGGGAAAATTGATGTCTTTAATTTTCGAACGCGTAATTTTTGAGCCGGGCTTTGCAACAAATTCTGCAACTTCTGCATCTGCTGAGCTTAAACTTCGAACATTAGTAACATTGGCATCGAGCGTAATTTGATAAATATAACTTGCTGCTATCATTTTTTTATTGATAACAGTACCAATATCCATATTTTCGGCAAGCATTATATAATCGTTATTTTCAACTTCGGCAATGGTTTTTTTAACACCAAATCGCTTAGCAGCTACACATGCAAGAATATTAGCTTCGGTATTGGCTGTAGCTGCAATAAAAGCGTCCATTTCCTGAATACCTTCTTCTTTCAGAATTTCGAGGTTGCGTCCATCGCAGTTAATAATCATTGAATTATTCAACTGACCGGCAAGCGAGTAGCTTTTTTCACGATTACGTTCCAAAACCTTTATAGTAAAGCCCGAAGCCATCGATTTTATTGTTTTTTGAGCAATACGGCTTCCACCCATAAACATTACATTACGGATAGGATAATCAGTTTTCCCGCCCTGTTCACGCACAAAATCAATATTTTCAGGTGTTGATATAAAATACACTATATCATCAGAAATTATCTGGTCGGTTCCGCAAGGTATAATGGTTTTATTATTTCGTTTGATAGCAACAATACGGTAACGATCATGATCAAAAAAACCTTTGTTAAACATCTGATTGATAATTACAGCATTGTTACGTACTTTCATACCAATCAGAATAAGAGCATCGTTACAGAAACTTAAATTCTGTCGCACCCAACTTGATTTCAGCGATTCTACAATCTCACGGGCAGCCAGCATTTCGGGATAAATAAGGTGATTTACACCCATTTTCTCGAAAAATTCCCGATTTTCAGGTTGAAGATATTCGTGATTATCGATACGGGCAAGTGTTTTTTTTGCTCCTAAGTTTTTTGCAAGCATACAAGCGGTCATGTTTACACTTTCTAACGGTGTAACAGCAATAAACAAATCAGCTTTGGCAACTCCGGTTTCCGAAAGATCGTTGATGGATGTAGGTAAACCGGTAATGGTTAGCAAATCGTAGTTATTTTCCAGATTTTTTATTTTTTCCGGATCTTCATCGAGTAGAGTTATATCAAAATTTTCTCTCGAAAGTAATTTTGCAAGGTGTGTGCCTACTTCTCCGGCACCGGCAATTACAATTTTCATTTTTTCACAAAATAATCAGAAATTTTTAAATGTACATTCACTACATTTGCTTGTCAGCTTTTTGAACTGTTTCCATATCACTCAAATATATATTGAGTGAGTTTGCCGATATTTTTATTTCTATCATTGTTAGCGTTAACGAAATAATTAACAGCAAAAGCGCTAAACCAAAAACATAAACCGATACTTTTTGCCAACCAATATATATTAAAAACATGGTGGCTACACAAAGTAACAGGCTGGCAACTCCCGCTAACTGCATATTTCGTGTCAGATATAATCGTTTTCGTAAATTTACAATTTGAGCATGTGTAAGCGCCGACTGATCGACCATATATTTATCTTTTAGCGTACGAACCAATTGTGCGTACGATAAAAAACGATTGGTGTATGCAAGTAACAACAGCGAAATGGCTGAAAAAAGGAAAGTGGGGGTAATGAGCGTAAGTTCTTCCATACCTTTATAATAAAAAAACTATTCGGATAATTCCGGGCTGCAAAGATATATATAATTTTCTGCTTCCGATTGTTTTTTATTGGGTTTTCAGTAATTTTCGTTTAATCGCAAAGCGCATATAAATCGCCGCGGGGATTTACAAGTAAAACCGGTATTTTCGATTTTTTAATCAGATGTAACTCTTTTGGTCCGAAAATTATATCATCGAGACCGTAATCGCGTGAAGCAGAAACCAAAATTAAACCTGCACCGGTATTTTCTGCAATAGTCAAAGCTTCATTATCAACTTTGAAACTATCTTTCCCTGCTTTAATTGTTTCCCAACTTAAATTGAATTTACTGAATAATTCAATCATTTTCGATGTTGTGTTGGAAGCTTTTGAACCATAATCGGCAGCAGGCAGCAAAACAATATGTGAGTTGCAAAACCGGCCAAATGCTGAGGCAAATTGTGCCTTTTCCAGCTCTTCTTCAAGAAAACTTACAGGTACAATTACTTTCTGTAAATCCAAAACATCGTAATGGTTGAAGTAGAATATATACGGGATACGAAGTTCCCTGCACTCATTGAGATTCTTTTGAATTTTTGTATGTTTTTTTTCGCTGATTTGAACAATTAAAAACAATGCATCAAATTTTTCGCACAATTCTATTATCAAAGCAGTTTCATTTTCATTAACTATGATTTCGGCAGGTTTATTAATAATTTCAGAAATTATGTTCTTTATATTATTTCCTGAATTTATATTTTGCTGCTTAATTGAAATGGTAAGTTTCTTATCGAGTTGCAAAGCAAGTTTAGCAGCGCTCCATAATAAATTTTGGGCAGTAGCAATATCTTCAACAACAACAAGTATCATAAAAATTATTTGCGGAAATATTTCGATGTGATGTGCTTTGCAAAATCTACAGGTGAATAAAAAAGCATACGCGGTCCTGTATATCGCATTACTTCTTTGATTTTCTCCCGCATTTTATTATTGTAACAATGTGTTTCACAATCCTTGCATTCCGGTTTATTTGCTGCATAAGGGCAATTTCTCAGGCGTTTTCCGGCGTATTCGAGCAATTGATTACATTCATTACACAATTTACTTGTATTGCCATGTTTGAGTCGGCAGTACAAGTAAATCATTTTACTGACTGTTTCAATTTGGTAATCAATTTTATTCATTCAGCAATAAACTGAAATACCCGATAAATTAACATACAGGTATTATTACTTTATTTTAAGAAGCTTTTCAATTTTTGGTTTAAAATCGATATTTTCGGAGAAACCCGCGAACTTTTCAGCGCCGGGTCCAAAAGCGAATAAAGGCACCGGTACTCCTGAATGATTTTTTGTTGAGTAAAATGCGACAAGTTCCCCTTTTTCAATGTTACCATTCGTCAATGTTAATCCACCGGTTTCATGATCGGCAGTTACAATAACCAAAGTGTTGCCATCTTTAGCTGCAAAATCGAGTGCTGCTCCTATTGCTTTATCAAAATCAATCATTTCAGCCACAATTCTTTCTGTATCATTGTCATGTCCTCCCCAGTCAATTTGCGAACCTTCAACCATCATGAAAAATCCTTTTTTATTATTTTTTAAGATATTGATGGCAGCGGTTGTAGCCTCAGAAAGCATATTTCCCCGTTGTGGCATAGGAGGATTGTGTTCATCGTAAACCAAACCTGCAAGTTTGCCCGAAGTAATATTTTTTACTTCATCCATACATGTGGCAATAGTATAGTTTTTATTTTTCAGTTCATCAATAAGATTTCTTCCATCTGTACGGTTTGTAAAATATTTTTTTCCACCACCTATAATTACATCAACATCAGTTTTCAGAAAATCGGCAGCTATTTCTTCGTACATATTTCGGTTTGGCTGGTGAGCTATATATGACGCAGGTGTTGCATGAGGCAAGGCACATGCGGCAACAATTCCGGTAGAAAGTCCATTTCGTTCAGCAACCTCGAGTATTGATTCAGCAGCTAATGAATCGGGAGTCATACCTATCATAGAATTTTTAGTTTTAACGCCACATGCAAGAGCGGTTCCGCCTGCTCCAGAATCGGTAGTAAAATTATTGGCTGAATAGGTTTTTACAAAACCTCCATAAGGCATTCTTTCGAGGTTCAATTTGTTGCCATTCACAACCATTCCGGCATAAATTTGAGCTATTCCCATTCCATCGCCAATCATAAAAATTACATTCCTGGGCTTTTTAGCTTCCAAACTTATAAGTGATAGAAATAAAATACTTATTAGAAAAAGTGATTTAAGACGTTTCATAACCATAATTTTAATAAAAATCGGAAAAATTACGCTATTAAATGAGTAGTGAATTTTTCCGGAAAAATGAAATAAATAATTTTTTAATATTTTTATTTTGTTAATTCATTCGAAATTCCTTTCAGTTCCTTTCGAATTTCTTTTAAACGCTCAACTATCTCCTGTTGTTTAGCAACTGCATCTTTTTTTTGATTCAAACGGCGTTTAGCCCCATCAAGTGTTAGTTTCTGATCGTTTACAAGATATGAAATTTGCTTAATTGTTTCAATATCATCTTTGGTGTAAAAACGTGTACCCTTATCATTGCGCTTTGGTTTCAGGTTTTTGAATTCCTTTTCCCAAAAACGCAGGTTCGATTGACTTAAACCAAGTAAATCAGAAACCTCTGATATTGAAAAATAAATTTTTTCCATTTCTATTTACAAAATGTTTTATTTGAGAATCTTGAGTTTTTTCCGAACCTGGATTTTTGAGCTTTTAAGTCTATTCCACGATTTCAGTTTTGTTACCGAGACTCCGTATTTAGCTGCTATACTACTTAATGTTTGTCCTTTGCGTACGGTATGGTAAGTTGTTCTTCCTGAGCCTCCCGGCGTTACGGCAGTTTGAGTTAAAGCTATTTCCACCTCACTGCGTCTGGTGTTTATTAGCGAATCAGCTTTGAAATTCTTTATATCGGCGTATCTTTCAATAAAGTTGTTAGCTTGAGCAAGCGGTAAACAAAGTGAATAGGGTTTAATATCACCGGGAATAAAATGTTTGCGATATTGCGGATTTAACAATCTGATTTCATCAACCGAGACATTAAGAATACCCGAAATTTGCTCAAAATGAATACGATCATGAACCATAATTGTATCGGTAACAGCAGGCATTTTCACCTTTGCTTTACAAATTTTGTGATGATTGGCGTAGAACATCGAATAATTCGCGGCAATGAATATGGGCACATACCCTCTGGTTTCGGCTGGCAGATACGGATAAATTGCCCAATAATCGCGCTTACCTCCCGAGCGTCGAATGGCTTTGTTTACATTACCCGGACCACAGTTGTAAGCTGCTATCACCATGTGCCAGTCACCATAAATTGAATAAAGATCTTTAAGAAAACGCGCAGCCGCATGTGTTGATTTTATCGGATCAAGTCGCTCATCAACTAAGCTGTTAACTTCAAGTCCGTACATTTTTCCTGTTCCAACCATAAACTGCCACAAACCCGCGGCGCCCATGCGCGAAATTGCGTTTGTATTTAAAGCTGATTCAATAATTGGTAAGTATTTTAATTCGAGAGGGAGATTATTGGCGCTCAAAACCTGTTCAAAAATAGGGAAATAATAATCGCTCATTCCGAGCATATATTCCATCTGACGACGTTTGCGTACAGTGTAAAGTTCAATAAAGGATTTTACAAAATTGTTGAAAGGCATTTCCATTATACACGGCATTTTCGAAAGCCTCAATTTATAAATCGAGTCCGAAACAGTTTCGTTGAATTCCTCAGTAACACAATCGGAAGCATCGGCGTATTGAACAAACCATGTATGCAGCAGATTATCTAATGCGTTATCATACTCGTATGGAACCGAAACTGTGGAATCAGGTGCTGAAATATATTCATTTTTATTGTCTTGTGGCATTGCCATCAAATTCACTTGCGTGAAACCTGTTAGCAAAACCAATCCTCCTATAAATAATAATTTTAAATTCATTCTTTCAAAAAAAATACCTTTAATGTTTAATTTACTTAATTCTAATACTTAACTGAATACCGGCTGATTTGCCTTTAGATAAATTATTTTCAAAAATAGTAGGTTTAAAATTTAATGTTAAATCCGGGCTTATGTCAAAATCGTATAACTGAGCATCAACAAAAGCATCAACAAGTGTAATTGCATAATAAGCTACCGAAACTATTATACTCAGGTCGCGGTTATATCTGTACTTATCCATTCCCGTTTTCAGAATTCCGGTATAAGCCGAAATTCCACCGTAAGTATCAACAGTGTATCCCTCTGGCAAAATATCGAGATAACTTGTTGTAGATTCGTTCGTATCTATAATATCCCGATATGCGTTTCTATAAGTCTGATAACGAATAGAATTCCAAGTTATTGCATAAGTACATCCAAGAAATCCTGCATAAACAATGGGCATTTTCCAGTATCTCCTGTTCAGGAACTGTCCGTATCCGGGTATAATTGCACCCATCCAGATAACTCTTTCAGGGTCGGGTTTAAATGTTTCAGTAGTTAAAGTATCGTAGGTAATTGTCGATTTTTTATCAGGAGTTTTTGGTTTTTTAATATTTGTGGTATCCTGATTAAAGTTTTCAAACTGATTTAAAGGTTCGCTCGCAAATGCTGAATTTGCAAACGATATTATTATCAACAATAATATTTTTCCCTTTAAATTCACTTTTTCGAAAAAAATTAGATTCTGTCAAGTAATTCCATGATACGTGTCAGCTCTTCATCGTTTTCGAAAGGAATAGCAATTTTTCCTTTACCGTTTTTGTCGCAGGTAAACTGAATTTTTGTGCTGAACACCTGATTTAATCTTTTCTTTAACTCATCATACTCTTTAAGTTGAGTAATACTGTTTTTGGAACCTGATTCAACCTGAGTATCGTTTTCGAGCATTCGTCTCACTTTATTTTCAACTTCACGTACCGAAATTTCGTTTTTCAGAATTTCTTCGTACAAACGCAGTTGTTGAGCCGGATTATGCAGTCCAAGTATTGCCCTGGCATGACCCATATCAATTTTCTTGTCCTTGATACCCATCTGTATTTCAGCCGGCAAACGTAGTAAACGCAAATAATTTGCTACTGTGGTACGTTTTTTTCCAACTCTTTCGCTCAGACGTTCCTGCGTTAGCTTATATTCTTCCATCAACCGGTAAAAAGTTAATGCTATTTCTATGGCATTTAGGTCTTCGCGTTGGATATTTTCGATAAGCGCCATTTCCATAACCTGCTCATCGGCGGCAGTTTTGATATAGGCCGGAATCGATTTTAATCCAATCAGTTTGGAAGCTCTCAATCTGCGTTCGCCGGCAATTACCAAATAAGTACCATCATCGTTTTTACGAAGTGTGATGGGTGAAATTACTCCGAGCTCCCGTATGGAAGCTGCTAACTCGTTCAATGATTCTTCATCAAAATAAGTACGTGGCTGGTTCGGATTGGCGCTGATAAGATCTATGTCAACTTCGCTGATCGATGTTGAGCCACCGGTGTCAATGGTCTCGGTATCGATGAGCGCGCTTAATCCCCTGCCCAGTCCGAGCTTATTGTTTTTTGTCATAATTAAAACAATTAATTTATTTTTCAGGCCGAATGTTTTTGTATTAACTCTTTAGCCAAATCGAGGTAATTGATTGACCCTTTCGATTCGGAATTATAATGTAAAACCGGCATTCCATGACTTGGAGCTTCACTAAGCCTAACGTTGCGGGTGATAATGGTTTCGAAAACCATACCCTCGAAATGCCGCTTTACTTCATCGAGTACCTGATTTGCAAGTCGTAATCTGTTATCGTACATTGTAAGCAGGAAACCTTCAATTTCGAGCGCTGTATTCAATTTGCTCTTGATTATTTTTATGGTATTCAGCAATTTGCTTATTCCTTCGAGCGCAAAATACTCACATTGCACCGGAATAATTACCGAATCGGATGCCGTAAGCGCGTTAACTGTTATCAGTCCAAGCGAAGGAGAACAATCAATCAGTATATAATCGAACTCGTTTTTTACCTGATGTAAAACTTCACGCAATACCTTCTCACGATTATCAAGATTTAGCATTTCGATTTCGGCGCCTACCAAATCGATGTGCGAAGGCATTACAAACAAATTTTCAACTTCGGTAGGCTGTATCGTTTGAATTGGCGCTACATTCTCAATTAAACATTCGTAAATCGTATATTTGAGTGTGCGGATGTCTATGCCAAGTCCCGATGATGCATTTGCCTGCGGGTCGGCATCAACAAGTAAGACTTTTTTGCCAAGCGATGCAAGCGATGCGCCAAGATTAATGGCTGTTGTAGTTTTACCTACTCCCCCCTTCTGATTTGTCAGTGATATTATTTTTCCCATTTTTCTTTTTGATTCAGTATTTAACAATTAGTTTTCTTACCGAAAAAAATATCTGATAATTGTATATGAGTGAAAATTAGCTGTCTTGCGGCTTTTTAAAGCATTTTTTTACAAAACACAAAGATAATAAAATATATCAGTCAATTTTGTTGATATTACACACATAAATCAGAAATAAGTTTTTTTAAGTGATGTATCTTATACATTGCTTTATGTTTGATTGCCCAAATTTTATTTACATTGCGTTTAAAATGATTATATTTGCACCCTTTGATAATACTTTTGTAATGAATATAAAATCAGTAATAATATTTCTTGTAATTATTTTAATTACCGGAATTGCTTTGACAAATTTTATAAGTTTTAAAGTTGATCTTACTGCCGACAAACGCTACAGTATTTCGGATATTACCAAGCAACTTCTAAAAAAAACCGATGAGAAAATTTATGCCACCGTATATTTGCATGGCGATTTAAATGCAGGTTTTACAGGACTGAAAAAATCGACAGTTGCCTTGCTCGAAGAAATGTCGGGCTACTCCAAAGGCATTAGAATAAGCTTTATAAACCCTTCCGAAGCTAATTCAGAAACTGCAAGACAGACTAACTATGAGGAACTGCAGAATCTGGGAATGAACCCTTTTATGGTTTACGAACGGGATAAGGAAGGTAAATCGGTTCGTAAAATTATTTTTCCGTGGATTAAGCTTAAATATTCCGACAGGGTGGTTTACGTTAATTTATTAAAAAATGTAAGTGGTTTTTCAGGTGATGAAAATCTCAATATCTCCATTGAAAATCTCGAATACGAAATTGCAGATGCTTTGCGTCGCCTGCTCAACACAAAGGTTGAACGTATTGCATTTATCGAAGGACATGGCGAACTCGACGAAGCCGAAACTTATGATATCAGCAAAACACTGAGCCGGTATTTTCAGATTGACCGCGGACCGCTTGCAAACGATGCCACCATTCTTACCAACTACCGCGCTATTATCATTGCCGACCCCAAAACCGCTTTTACCGAAGCTGAAAAATTCGTAATCGATCAGTATATTATGAATGGAGGTAATGTTTTATGGCTTGTGGAAGGCGCAAAAACAAATGCCAAACAACTTACAATTTCGGGCGTTTCACCCGCTATTGCTGCCGATTTTAACCTGAGCGATATGTTTTTTAAATACGGTGTAAGGATAAATCCTACACTTATTCAGGATATGCAATGCGTTTCTGTTCCGGTCAACGTAGCGCCAGAGGGTCAGTATCCGCAGTTCGAACCTTTTCCATGGTATTTTTCGCCGCTACTTACACTAAATCCCCGGCATCCGATAACAAAAAACATTACTGCCGTTAAAGCCGGTTTTGCTTCGGTTATCGATTTTGTGGGCGACAATCCCAACCTGCAAAAAAATGTTTTACTGGCTACTTCAGCCCAAACAAACATAACTACTTTGCCCGCCACAATCAATGTGGCTAATGCTGGCGAAACTAAAGATAAATCGTTTTTTACAAGTTCATATTTGCCGGTGGCAGTACTTGTCGAAGGAAATTTCGAGTCCGTTTTTACCAACAGGATTCCTCCGCGCGAAATTTCACATTCCTTTCCTTTCAGGCAAAAAGGACTGATTGCACGCCAGATTTTTATTGCCGATGCCGATATTATTCGCAACGAAACCACCGGAATTGCCTCGGATAGCACCACTCTGCCGCTTGGCTTCGATCGTTATGCTAACAGGCAATATGGAAACAGCGATTTCCTGAAAAACGCCGTTCTCTATCTCACCGACGAAAGAGGATGGATGCAACTCCGCTCCAAAACAGTAAAACTAAGGATGCTGAATAAAGTGAAGGTTAACGATAACATACTTTTTCTGCAATTGATTAATATAGCGCTACCTGTTTTATTAGTAGTTTTAGCCGGATTACTCTTCAACTATTTCAGAAAAAAAAAATACACCCGCACTTCAGTCTGACCAATGTCCGGTCTGACGGATAAACAAATCAACCAATTTCAATGCAAAATATTGAGTTAATAACAATTCTCGGACCTACCGCTTCAGGTAAAACAACGCTGGCTGTAGCCCTTGCCGCGCAACTCCAAACTGAAATTATCAGCGCCGATTCGCGCCAGGTGTACCGTGGAATGGACATTGGCACCGGAAAAGATTTATCGGAATATACCCTCAATGGCAATAAAATTCCCTATCACTTAATTGATATTCTCGATGCAGGCGAAAAATATAATCTCTACGAATATCAACACGATTTTCACCGCGTTTTCTCTCAACTTCGCGCTAAGAATTCTATCCCTGTGTTATGTGGTGGTTCAGGTTTATATATCGAAGCAGTTCTCAAAGGCTACAAATTGCTAAACGTCCCCGAAAATCCCGCTTTACGTCATAGTTTAAGTAATAAATCGCTCACCGAACTTACCGCCATTTTAAGCGCTTACGGTCCCCTGCACAATTCTACCGACACCGATACTGCCAAAAGAGCCATTCGCGCTATCGAAATCGCCGAATTCTCTTCAAAACAAAACCCCGATTTTCAGGAATTCCCGCCCCTGAATAGCGCCATTTTCGGCGTGAATCCCGATAGGGAAATAAGGCGACAGAAAATTACACTCCGACTGAAACAACGACTGGACGAAGGCATGATCGACGAAGTGAAAAACCTCCTAAACTCCGGCTTATCTCCCGACGACCTTATCTACTACGGTCTCGAATATAAATTCCTGACACAGTATATTATCGGACAAATTAGCTACAATCAAATGTTCTCGCTCCTCGAAATTGCTATACACCAGTTTGCCAAACGACAAATGACCTGGTTCAGAGGCATGGAAAACCGCGGTTTCACTATCAACTGGATTCCTTATGAATTATCGGTTGAGAAGAAAGTGGAATATATACTTTCACTTATTGATATGAAAACCTGATGGACGGTTTTTTCACATCACTATCACATAATTTGAATGTATCCATTCGTCAGTGTCAATTTCATGCTACAAACTACACTCTATAAACTATAAACTATTCTACTACAAACTATCCCACTTTAAACTATAAACTACCTACAAACAAACTACCCTCTATAAACTATAAACTATTCTACTACAAACTACCCACTATAAACTATCTACTACAAACTACAAACTATAAACTATTCTACTATAAACTACAAACTCTTAGTTCAAAAAAAAATATCATAATGGTGGATAATTGTGTTTTTTACATTTATTCCGCTACCATTCTCATCGTTTTTAAATATCTTTGTTCAATAAAACAAATTCCGGACTGCTCCGCGCAAATGGCAATCAACTGATAACATAAAAACACCCCTTTTAAATCATGTATTATAAATTCCTTAAAATTGTATTTACTTCATTAATACTTTTACTTTTCAATCAACTCAATGCCCAGGCACGTTGGGAGTCCATGGTGCTCGAATCGGACACATGGAAATATCTGGCGGCAACATCCGAACCACCCACCACCTGGTACCAGTCAGGCTTCAACGATGCAGCATGGAAATCGGGTCCGGGTGGATTAGGTTATGCCGATAATGATGATGTTACCGTAGTTTCAGCCTGCAATTCGCTTTACATCCGCCGTCAGGTTGTATTGCCCGATGTAAACATCGTGGAAGATTTACTGCTCGATATCGATTACGACGATGCCTTCGTGCTATACATCAATGGTGTGGAATGTGCCCGTTCATCCAATATATCGGGCGCTCTCCCCGCCTACAATGCCCCAATAACTACCGATCGCGAAGCGCAAATGTACAGCGGTGGCAGTCCTGAGCGTTACCAGCTGAAAACTTCAGGTTTGGTAAGAGGCATCAATACATTCGCTGTGCAAATCCTTAATCAGAATATCAGTTCGAGCGATTTATCGGCAAGGGTTTTCATTCATGCCAAAATCAATTACCCCACTCAGGTGTATAACCCTACCCCAACGTGGTTCGAGGAACCATTAAGTTTCGAAACCAGCAATTTACCGCTGATATTTATAAACACCAACGGACAAACCATTGTACCCGACGTAAAAATTACTGCCGACATGAAAGTGCTTAACAGCGCTACAGGTAAAAACAACATCAGCGACACTAATTTTGAATACGACGGCAAAATTGGCATTGAAGTACGCGGATTCACTTCCGTAAATTACCCCAAAAAAAATTACACGGTGGAAACACGCGATATTGCAGGCGAAAACCTCAATGTATCCCTGCTTGGTATGCCGCAGGAAAACGACTGGGTTTTTCACGGACCCTTTTCCGATAAATCCTTAATGCGTAACGTACTCGCCTATCATTTGGGAAACAAAACCGGAAAATGGTCGCCCCGTACACGCTATTTTGAATTGTACCTCAACGGAAATTATGTGGGCGTATATGTGCTTGTGGAGAAAATCAAAATCGATAAAAACCGCTTAGACCTCGCCACTTTAAAGGAAACCGATGTTTTTGGCGATCAACTCACAGGCGGTTACGTGCTGCAAATTGACAGACCTGATAATGACGATGTGGAAGGAAAAGATTACTGGGTATCGCCTTACAGGGCGCGTACCAAGCTGCAACAAAAAGTTTACTTCCTGTTTATGGATCCCAAAGGCACGGTTATCAACGATTTTCAGCGGTATTATATTCAGGATTACATCACCGCGTTCGAAGATGCCATGAACAGCGAGAATTACGAGGACCGAACTACCGGTTATTATCCCTACATTGATTTGAATTCATTTGTCGATTATTATATTATAAGCGAACTTTCGCGAAACCTTGATGGATACAGAATCAGTACGTTTTTACACAAGGATAAAGACAGCAAGGGCGGAAAAATTACCATGGGTCCTTTCTGGGATTACAATATTTGTTTCGGTAATGCCAACTTCTTCTCAGCGGGAAATACACAGGGCTGGATTATCGATGGTATGGGCGATGGCGATGCACATGCCATGCCATTCTGGTGGGAAAAGTTCCGCCTCGATCCTTTTTTCAACTCACACATAAAAAAACGTTGGAATTACTGGATTGAAAATTATATAAACGAAACCTATCTGAATAAATTGATTGACTCCTGTGCTTTGGAACTTTACGATGCGCAAAAACGCAATTTCAAAACCTGGAATGTGCTCGGTACCTATGTTTGGCCAAACAATTACATTGGCGGAACTTATCCTAACGAACTAAATTACCTTAAAACATGGCTTCGCGACCGTATAAAATGGATGGACAGTCAGATTCAACCTATTGTGGACATTACCATGGGCAAATTTGATCCTGAATTCAGAATTCTGGATATGGTAACCTACCCTAATCCGTTTACCGAAAGCGTGAATTTTAAATTCTACCTGCACAGCGCCGAAGAAGTAACCATAAAAATCTCCGATATTCTTGGTCGTGAAATTACTTCGTACAAATCCAGCCTTGGCGAAGGAGTGCATCAAATACCTTTGAATATAAAAAGCGCTGACGAAACCGGAAAAGTATTTGTGTACAGGTTTTATACCGGCACCGAACTCAGAACAACAGGAAAATTAGTAAGTTATTGAAATAAATAACCCATAATATTAAAACAGGCGAACCAAATTTTGATTCGCCTGTTTTATAATAAATACTTATCGATTTTTATCTGTGAGCAATCGGGTCGGCATTACCATCAGGGTCGCCTTTTACATAACCGTTTGTGGTTATATTACCAAGAAGCAATAAACCTGCCACATGCGGACTTGCCATTGAAGTTCCCGATAAAGTAGCATAACCCCCACCTTTGTAAGTAGAGTATATTGAAACACCGGGAGCACAATAATCAACAGGCGGATTTCCATAATTAGAGAATGATGCCCAGGTATCGGTACTGCTCATGGCTGAAACAGTATAGATATTTGTTCCGTTTACCCTTGCAGGAGAAGAATTATTGGCATCCATTGATTCATTTCCTGCAGCAAGTGCAAATTTCACTACAGATGATGCGCTCAGAACAGCTGCATCCAATGTTGTCGATACTCCTCCACCCAAACTCATATTAGCCACATCGCCGGATTTGCCATTTGCTTTTACATAATCCACTCCGGCAATTACTCCTGAAGTTGTACCGCTACCCTTGCGGTCGAGTACTCGAACTGAAACCAGCGTAACACCGGGAGCCACACCAACCACGCCAATTGTGTTATTTTTAGCACCTACTGTTCCTGCCACGTGTGTTCCATGTCCGTTTTGGTCGTCAGGAGTTGTTTTTGTACCCAAAAACGAACGCGAAAGATTTACATCTACATTTAGGTCAGGATGATCCAAATCGATTCCACTATCAATAATCCATGCAGTAGCTGTAGGAGTTGTTGTTCCACCTCCAACACGTGTTATACCCCAGGGAATAGTTTGTGTAGGTGTTGGAGTAGGAGGAGCAGGTTTTGCAGTAGCATGAATGGGCGATAGTGCTATAATCTGATCCTGTTCAACTATTTTCACTTCAGGGTCATCGGCAAGTTGTTTTGCCTGTCCTTTATTCAAACGAACTGTAAATCCGTTAAGAGCCGATTGATAAGTTTCCTCAGTTTCAGCACTGATATTATATTTTTTCAGAAGTCCAAGAGCTTTTCCTTTCACTTTTTCAATTCGGTCATCTAAAGCAACCTGAAGGTTAACGACTTCGTCGAGAACAACGATATACTTATTATTTTCAACACCTTTCACGCTCATTGGCATGCTTTCATCATTAATAACTGTAGGTTCAATATCCGTTTCGGCACATCCCGAAAATAACAGGAATGCGACGCCTGTCATAACTAAATACTTCATTTTTAACATAATGTAATCAGATTTTAATTTGTAGTTGAAATTTATTTGTTTTTTGCAAATATAACTATGAATTTGATATTTTATTCACTTGAATAAAAAAAATGATAAAATCTTTTTATCAATTCTTAAATTGCTGTAAATAATTTCGAAAATTTACTACTTAATTCAAATCAATCAGATAAAAGTACAGAACATATATGGATGCGTACTATTTAAAACAAAAACTCCTCACTTAAAACCAAAAACACCCCCAATATGTACTAAAATTGTTATTATTTTTGTTGCATCAATTTATTCGAATAACGCATACTAATATGACTAAATCATTTCATTTTCTATTTTCGAAGGTAATATTTTTCCTTATTGTTTGTTCCAATGCTTTTTCTATAAGTTCCGCTGACAAATTACCCGCTTTTCCCGGTGCAGAGGGATTTGGACGTTATACAACCGGCGGCAGAGGAGGTGATGTATATCATGTTACCTCACTTGCCGACGATGGCTCCGAAGGCACACTCCGTTGGGCGTTAAACAAAGCAGGAAAAAGAACCATTGTTTTTGATATTTCAGGTACAATTTTCCTGAAATCGGCTTTGCCAGTTATAAGTGGAAATGTAACTGTAGCAGGTCAGACAGCGCCAGGCGATGGAATTTGTGTTGCCGATTACCCGTTTACTATTAACGCAAGCAATGTGATTATAAGATTTATGCGATTCCGTTTGGGTAACCGAAATGTGGCTTACCACGAAGGAGACGGACTGGGAGGCATGGATCAGGAAAATATAATGGTTGATCATTGTTCGGTAAGCTGGAGTATAGATGAGTGTTTATCGGTTTACGGCATGAGAAATTCTACGGTACAATGGTGCATCGTTTCTCAAAGTTTACGCAATGCCGGACATGCAAAAGGCGCACACGGATATGGCGGTATTTGGGGTGGTTCAGGTGCAAGTTATCATCATAATCTGATGGTACATCACGATAGCCGCACTCCACGCCTTGGTCCTCGCGCAGGTACTCAAACTGACGAAAGAGTTGATATGCGCAATAATGTAATTTACAACTGGGGCGGATTGGGTTGTTATGGTGGCGAGGGAATGAATGTGAATATTGTAAACAATTATTATAAACCGGGACCGGGCACAAAACAGAAAAGCGCATTAATTCAATACAGAATTGCTTCCATAGGAATAAGAACAACTCAGTATATTACTGACAATCCTGCTTTTGCACCTATGTGGCATGTTTGGGGAAAATTTTTTATAAACGGTAACTTTACAAACGGATTTCCCAATGTAACTGCCGATAACTGGACAAACGGTATTTATGCGCAAATTTCAAATTCATCGGTTGACAACACTTTTACTCAGGCTACCAAAGATACCATGAAACTTTCAGTACCCATAAATTACATTTATACAACAACTCATACTGCTGAACAGGCTTACGAGAAAGTATTACAATACTCAGGAGCTTCACTCGTACGCGATTGGCATGATACTTTAATGATTTACGATGCACGTTACGGAAAAGCTTCCTATACCGGTGCAGGAAATATTCTTGGAATTATCAACTCACAGGAAGAAAATAAACCTGCCGGTGCTCCTGCTGACTGGAGTGCATGGCCTGTATTGGTTTCGACAGCTTATCCCGCCGACAACGATCGCGATGGAATGCCCGATGCATGGGAAATTGCTAACGGTATGAACCCGAATAATCCCGAAGACAGAAATACATTGAATGGAGAAGGTTACACAATGCTCGAAGTATATATAAATAGTATTGTAGCAAATATTATGACCGGAGGAAATCAGGGAGGAACACCATCAGGAAATACAATTGAAGATACTAAGACTGAAGTAACAAGTGTGCTGCTTGCACATAATACTTTTACGGGAGCCACATCTGCCACATCACCCTGGACATTCGATGGTGGTTACAGCATTACTAACGAAGCCGGAAAAACTTATTCTACCGGTAGCGAAATGGGTATAAAGTATTCCGCCGCCACACAATATAAAATTATATTACCCGCAGGAATTACTGTTGACAGCGTTACTTTTACCGGTTACGATAATTATGCTGATGGGGACTCTTATTTGGGGGAGCTTAACGGAACTACTTACAATACCACTGATTATTTATATATCCGCAAAAACGCGAGTGGTGCTTATACTGTTGCCTCATACACAGTTCCGTTATCTACACCGGCAACAGGCTCTTTTAGCTTTACATTTCAGGGAAAACAGGTGGTTTTACGCATAACATTATGGACTCGAACCGGAACAGGAAACAAAAACTTATTCATTACCCTGCTCAATCCCGATGGATTAACCAATGTTTACTCAATTAACGGCAGTCTGATAAAACAGAATATTATACGCAAAAATGCATTGGAAGGACTTCCTGCCGGTATTTATATTGTTGACAAAATGAAGCGGATAGTAATGTTTTGATTAGATTCTATGGAATATAATCCGTGAATTCTATCACAGAAACTGAAAGTTCAAAGCATATGTTCATCAGGAATTTTAATCAACTATTGTTAAGTAAGCGATTAGAATTAACTTGTACTATCCATATCGTTTAGTTTAGAAAAACTATCTACACCTAACAGGTTTTAAAAACCTGTTAGGTGTAATCAAGAACAGATAATGAGGAGTTCAAATAATATAAACTAATTTAGAACATTAACTTATATAAGTAAAATATGGCGTATGATAAACATCGTATTATTCTGAAAATTTGAATTTTCAAATTTACTTAACAATACCTTACAAACAACTAAAATTTGCAGACCCAAACAATTCCGCTACGAACATCATATCTGAGTGTTTAGCAATGTGTTCATGCTTATAATTGGAAATTTGGTTAATCTTTCTTATTTCTTCTTCCTCCTCCAGTAATTTGCCAGTATCGAGCCCGAGATATTCATCCAAGGGCTAAAAATAGCCGGAGCAAGACCAACGGTTGCCAATTTTCCCATTACACCGGCTAATCCGGTTGCCATGCCTCCGTTTTGCAAGCCTACTTCAAGAGCTACGGTTCGGCACGAATCTTCGTCAAGTTTAAGCAAACGACTAAACCAGTAACCTAAAGTGTAGCCTAATGTATTGTGAAAAATGCAAGCCATTAATACAAATATACCAACAGCAAGAATATTATCACGGCTGGCAGCGGTAGTTACTAAGGTGAAATAGATGATACCTGCCATCGATAAGAGTGGCATAATTTTACGAACAGTTGGAAATAATTTATGGAGATGAAAATACAATTTACCTACAACGATAGCACCAAACAAATAATTAATTAATTCGATAATCTGTTTTGTGTTATCTGAAAAATGAATTTTTAAAATTCCGGTCAGTTGTACAAACAGTAAACCGACGGCAATATAAAAAGCTATATCGATTATTTTTCTGAGTTTCCCGCTTCCATGCGTGTAAGCATCGAAAAGTAAAGCGGCGCCAATGGGAACAATCACTATTTTTACAATTTCCATGGACATATTGATAAAATCAACATGTACATACGTTCCGGCAAGCATTTTCATCCAGAATGGTGTCATAATGGGTGCAAGCATAGTAGCAACAGCCGTAAGTGTAACCGACAATGCCAGATTGGCTTTAGCTATATAAACCATCACGTTCGATGCCAGTCCGCTGGAACAGGAACCAATCAGAATAATGCCCGCGGCGATTTCCGGTTCAAAACTAAATATACGCGTAAGTATATATCCCGAAAAAGGCATGATGGTGAACTGAGCAACGATGCCAATCAGCACACCTTTACCCATGGTTTTAATACCCGTAAAGTCTTTGAGGCTCATTTGGGTTCCCATGCCAAACATCACCAACTGTACAACCGTAAGAATCAGGTATTTATTCCGAAGGTCAAATTCGCCCCATTTCAGAAAAGCCATAGGGAAACTGATACCGCAAACAATAGCTGCAATAATCCAAACGGTAAACTGAAAGGATTTGAGTTTGTCAACAGAACCAAGTCCGAGTGCAATTAAAACCGATGCAAATACCGAAAATATTGGTTTAGATGCGTTCCACTCAAAAATAAAACTAAGAATAACCGGAATGAGCGCAATTAAACCTATCCACACAGCTACGCGTTGCAATTTTTTCATAGCCTAAAGAATTTCGGCAATATGTTTTACAGCCAGTTCGGGACTTGTAAGAATTGGTACTTTTTTATCTTCCTCCGAAAGTTGTGAAACAACGCGCGCCATGGAAGCCTGTGCCAGCAAAATAACATCAACTTCTTTTGATAATTCAACAAGAACGGAAGCCACATTCTGGTCGTGAATTTCGGGCTTGCCGCTCATCAAAGCTTCAAAAGCGCCTTTGCACAATCGTGAAACAAGCTGGATGTCTTTGCCTGCAAGTTTTGCCCTGCGAAGCACCAAATCCGATGAAGGTTCGAGCGTAGTGGAAAGTGTTGCTACCACACCGATTTTCGTTCCGGTTTGAATGGCTGCATCCGACATTGGCTGATCCACGCGCAAAACAGGAATTTTACTTAAAGCAGCGCCCATTTCTACAGCCGGTCCTATCGACGAACAGGTTGCCAAAACAAAATCGGCGCCTCCCGCTTCTGCTGAACCAATATAATCCACTACACGACGCATAGTGTCGGGAGTTAACGCACCACGTTCGATGGTATTTTTTATCAAACTGTCATCAACAATATTATAAACTTTGATGTCTTTTCCTTTGAAATATTTATCGGTCAATTCCTGAAATACCGGAACTAAAGTATGCGAAGTGTGAAGTAAGAATAAGCGTTTTGACATGGTATTATTTTGTTTAAAGCCTGTCGGCAGGCAGGTTTCAGAAGTTTCATGGTTTTGGTAGAGACAAGGCATGCCTTGTCTGTACATATTTCAGAAGTTTCAAGTTATTAATCCCTTAAATTGTAAATTGTAAATTGTAAATGAATAATTTGTAAATCATTCCCCCTTTAGGCTTCGACGTGAGCTCAGCCGAACGGGGTTAGGGGGCAGACCGTTTTCACCTTCGCCACCCGTTTAAACCCTTCTTCAATTTTTTCCTTATCGTAAACCAAAGGTCCGAAAGAAATGCGGATGCCGTTTTTCAGCGATTTCCCGAAACCGCCGCCCGGCACAAATACAACACCTGTTTTTTGAAGCATTTCGGCTACAAATTTATCGCCATCCATGCCAACATCCACTACAGAATACAATCCACCTTCGGGAATCGTAAAACGTAAGGATAGATATTTTTCGATACAATAACAAAGAAATTTCGATGCGCTTTCATAATCATCGTTGATACGTTTTATGTAAGCTGCAATCGAACCATCCTTCAATCCTTTGTTGATATAATTTGTCAATGCCATTTGATGCAGTGTGTCCGGACATAAAATCAGGCTTTGCTGAACAACTTTTAGCGTAAGAATAATTTCCTGATTTGCTTCTAACCATCCCAAACGGCGTCCTAAACCGCGACACCATTTTGAATTTGAAAATATCTTTATCAGATTAGGATAATCTTTACATGTATAGAAGAAGTATTCGGGAAGTTCTTTTCCGTATAAAAAAGTGTAATACGCAAAATCCATTGCCACAAAACAATCGAGTTCCAGAGCTTTATCCATCATTCGTTTTACAAATTTATCGGGCAAAATCATGCCTGTAGGGTTATCAGGACTTGAAAAAAGAATTAATTTTGGTTTTTCGCGCTCCATGAATTGCTCCAGTGTATCAGCCATTTTTTCTTCATCAGCCACAAATTGCCATTTTTCTTCATCAAAAAGCGGAAAATAAACTATATTCTGATTGTTCGTGCAGGTTTGAATCTGCTCGGGATAATTGGCATAAGCGGGGTCGAAAAGCAAAACTTTATCATCGGCATTTAAAAGTACTTTAAACAGTGAAAATGTAAGCTGCGTTGAACTATGACCAATAATTATATTTTCATCTGATATTGATTTGATGCCGTACATTTGAGCGTTAAAATCAATCAGGGCTTTTTTAAGCTCAGGGCTACCATCCGAATCGCTGTAACCGCCGGTTTTATGGAAAAGCGTTTTATTCTGAATAATATCAAGATATTCCTGACGGAGTTCCTCGGGCGCTTCGTGGTTAACCCAACCACCCGCGAAAGAAATTACATCATCAGGATTTAACCCCATTTTCACTAAATTGGCACGGCTTGCCATCTCCATAATGCGCCGGATAGGCGAGGAAGTTACACCGTTTTTGTAAGCATCTGATAATGTTAGCATTTTAATATTTGAAGATTTGAAGATGAGAAATTAAGAAATTAAGAAATTGTCCCGATTCTATTATCGGGATTAAGAAATTTGAAATTAGCTCAAACCTTGATTTAAACTCTCTACCTCTCCTTTGGAGAGGGTTGGGGTGAGGTTTTTTCTCTGAATCGTCTTCACTGCTGCTTCCACAATATCTTTTACTCCCATTTGATAAAAATCCAGCAAATCTTCAGGATTTCCCGAGCCGGCAAATTTGTCGCGCAAACCAATGCGGGCGATGGGCACAGGGCAATTTTCAGCTGCAGCTTCCATTATCGCGCTTCCAAGTCCGCCGATAATCTGATGATCTTCGGCTGTTACGGCAGCGCCACAATCTTTCAGAACTGCAGTAACACCTTCCATGTCCAATGGTTTTACTGTATGTACTTCAACCAATGTTACACCATAACCCTGTTTTTCCAGTTCATCAGCAGCCTTTTGCAGGCGGTTGAGCATTACTCCGTTGCCTAATAAAGCAATATCATTTCCTTTTTTTCTGAGAATATTGATTTTCCCGGGAACAAAAGGCGTGTTGTGTTCAAAAAATACCGGATCGCGACCACTGCCCAAACGAATATACACCGGGCCGGGAATTTTTGCGGCTGCAATTGCTGCCTGACGTGCCTGATCGGCATCAGCCGGAACAAGAATGGTCATATTTGGTATGGTGCGCAAAATGCCAATATCTTCTGGAAACTGATGAGTAACGCCTTCGCGCTCACCTCCGGCTATGCCGCTGTTTACCCCGGCTAATTTTACATTCAGGTTTGGATACGCGATAAATGTCCGGATTTGTTCGCAGGCGCGCATGGTGATAAATCCTGCATAAGTGGCAAAAAACGGAATCATCCCATCGATAGCCAAACCTGCGGCTGTAGCTGCTGCATTTTGTTCGGCAATTCCCATTTCCACAAACTGTTCGGGAAATTTCGCGGCAAAATCCGACGCGCGCATGGCAAGCATACTGTCAGCGCTAACCAGCATAATTCGTTTATCGTTGGCAGCAAGGCTATCCATGCCCTGCATAAACCCTACACGGGTACTTTCTATTTTATTCGAGATCATTTCCTTCTAAAATTGACATGGCTAACTTATGTTCATCATCGGTGGGCACGCGTTTATGCCAGGCATTGTTTCCTTCCATAAACGGAATTCCACTGCCTTTAAGCGTGTGCGCTATTATCATCACAGGTTGACCCGGATTCGGTGCAGGTTGGTTTTCTGTAATTTTCATTCCTGCACTTTCCTCAATGGATGTTCTTCCGCGTTTCGTTGCGTTTTCGAGTACTGAAACTATCTGATCCATATTATGACCATCGATTTCAACCACATACCAGCCAAATGCTTCCCATTTTTCGCGCAATTGGATTAATCCGCCAATTGTTTCTACTTTTCCACCGCTTTGTACACCGTTGTTGTCAACCATAGCAATTACATTCGACAAACGGAATTTGGCAATGCTCATGGCTGCTTCCCAAACCAGTCCTTCGTTTAATTCACCATCGCCGGTTAACACAAACACAAGGTTGTCATCTCCTCTTTTTCGCGCTGCAATTGCCATTCCGCAACCCTGTGGCAAACCATGCCCCAATGAGCCCGAAGTAGCATCAACACCCGGCGTGTATTGCATTACCGGATGTCCCTGAAGGCGGGAGTTTAGTTTTCGCAACGATTTTAATTCGGATGGAGGAAAAAATCCCCGACGAGCAAGCGCTGCATAATACATCGGGCAGGCATGACCTTTGGATAAAATAAACCGGTCGCGGTGTAACCAGTCCTGTTCTTCGGGCTTCAACCGCATGATATCAAAATACAGCGCAGTGATTAAATCGGTTATGGAAAGACTCGGACCCGGATGTCCATCGCCGGCATAGTAAACGGTATTCACCACATCGCGCCGGAGTTGTGTAGCTATTTTTATTAGACGATCAATTCGTTCTGACATATTAATATTTTAAAATTCTGTGATGTTGTTCTGAATTTTCATGTATTCAAAACCAATTTATGACGATAAATTTATGCCTTTGTAATCGATAAAATGCATTATTATCAGATTTTAAAAGGATGAGAAAACATTTTACAGTCTATTTTTCGATGTTATTCCGTACTTACAAAAATCTTTACTACTTTAGCTAACAAAATTGAGTATAAGCATTGCTGCAAAATAATTGGTCTTATGAATTCATTTCTTTATAAAGTTTCAGAAGTATATTATCGGGAATTTGGCGCTGATATCAATAAATTTACCTTTGTTTTTCCTAACAGACGCGCGGGTTTATTTTTCAGAAAATTTCTGTCCGAACAAATTGTAAAACCTGTATTCTCGCCAGAAATTACCACAATAAACGATTGTTTTGTATCAGCATCAAAATTACAGCAAACCGATAGAATCAGTTCGCTCTTTCGCCTCTACGATATTTATAAACGATTGAGTAAATCCACTGAAAGTTTTGACACTTTTGCTTTCTGGGGCGAAATGTTATTAGCTGATTTTAATGAAGTTGACAGATATTTGGTGGATACCAAACAGCTCTTCACCAATGTTTCGGAATTAAAGGAAACGGGCGATATGTTTGATTATTTAAGTGAAAATCAGATAAATGCCATACGGAAATTCTGGAAAGATTTTCAGGTGCAAATTCAGAATGAAAATAACAGTGAGGGCGATGTAAAAAATAATGTGAAAGAATTTATCGAAATTTGGAAAGTGCTTTTTGATATTTATACGCAATTTACATCAGAACTTTTTAACGAAAACTGTGGTACCGATGGAATGATTTTTCGTGAAGTAGCGGAACTATGCCGACAAAATGAAGATATTGAAGTATGGGAGAACAAAAAATTTGTTTTTGTAGGTTTTAATGCACTGAATCCATGCGAAAAAGAGTTGATGAAGTATTTAAAAAAACGCGAAAAAGCTGATTTTTATTGGGATTATGATGCTGATTTTCTTCGTGATGATGAGAATCCATCTTCATATTATTGTCATGAAAATCAAACCATTTTTTCATCAAAATTTGAAATTAAACCCGAAATAATTCCACTTAGCGAAAAGCGATTTGAAGTAGTGGCTGTACCTTCTACAACAGGGCAGGCCAAAGAAATTGCAAGACTTTTAAAAGTATTGAATGACGCCGGAAATGCTGACTGGTTAAACACTGCGGTAGTTTTGCCCGACGAAAATTTATTGATGCCCGTGCTGAATTCCATACCGGATTTTATTCCTGAAGTGAACGTAACCATGGGTTATCCTATTTCTTTAAGTCCGGTTTCAGGACTTGTAGAAGCCTTGTTTGAACTTCAGAAACGCCGACGGTTTAAAAATGAAATCCCACTGTTTTATTTTCGAACTGTTACATCGGTTTTACAACATCATTATGTGAAAGCATTATGCGATAAAGAAGTAACTAATATTATTAAACATATCAATAAAAAAGCGCTGATTTATGTTGAACCTGTATTATTTCAGAATAACGATTTGCTGAAAACAGTTTTTCAAACAGTTGAAAAAGTAGTTGATTTTCCGCGTTATTTGCTTGATGTGCTTCAAAAATTACATTCTGCCTGGCTTGGGGTTGAGAGTGAAACAGAGTTTCAACTTCCGGTAAGCAGTTTTATTTATCCGTATTACACTTCTATTAACCGGTTGAACGATATTATTTATCAGTACAAACATGTTGATGGAGTGGAGTTCGACACTATTATGCGTATAATCAGACAATTAATATCCGGTGTTTCTGTGCCCTTTACAGGCGAACCGCTCGAAGGTTTACAGGTGATGGGAGTGCTCGAAACCCGCGGACTTGATTTCGAAAACCTCATTTTCACATCGTTCAACGAAGGTGTTTTTCCTTCAAAAAGCGTAACACAAAGTTTCATTCCTTACAGTTTGCGCAAAAGTTTCGGGTTACCGGTTTACGAACAGCAGGATGCCATTACTTCATATAATTTTTATCGGTTATTGCAACGTTCGAAACGCATTTACATGATATACGACTCGCGCAGTGAAGGATTAAATTCAGGCGAAGTAAGCAGGTTTTTGTATCAGCTTCAATATCATTATAATTTAAAAATATATAAGCGAAATGTTTTATTCGATTTAAGATTTGAACAGTCAGGAGGAATTAAAATTGAAAAAACAAATGAGGTTTTGAGCAAACTCTCGAAGTATATGCTGAAAACGGATGATGCTTCGATGCTCTCGGCAAGTTCTATTAATAATTATATTAGTTGTCCGCTTCGGTTTTATTTCAGTTCCATAGAAAAGCTAAAAGAAACCCCCGAAATAAGTGAAATTCCGGGCAACGATGTGTTTGGTTCAGTATTTCATAAAGCCATAGAGCTTGTTTACGAACCCTGCAAGAGCAAAATGGTAACAGATGAGACTCTTAAAGCAATGATTAAAGATCAGCAAAATATTAAAAATGCCATTTATAAAGCTATTGCCAGAGAATTCCTGAAAAAAGATGAAAATGAAAAATATACTCCCGAAGGTAATTTATTGCTTGTGTCGGAAGTGTTATTTAAATATGTAACAAATGTTTTAAATACCGATATTGAGTATGCTCCTTTCCGTTATATAACTTCTGAGGAGCCTTTCAGGTTAAGTTTGCCTATAAACGATGGAGAAGTAAATATTACAGGAATTATTGACAGGGTTGACGAAAAAGAAGGAAAATTCAGGATTCTCGATTATAAAACAGGTAGTGAAAATTTAAAATTTAAAAATCTTGATGATGTTTTTAGCCACGATAAATCTGATAGAAATTCTTATGTGCTTCAAACCATGCTTTATGGAATGTATTACATTAATAAGAAGGAAAATGCCATAATTGAACCCGGATTGTATTTTATACGTAAAACAGTTCAGGAAAACTTCAGTACACAGCTTATTTACAAGCCCGACAATAAAACCATTAAACCGATTTCAGATTTCAGTATGTGGACTGATGAGTTCAAAGAGCATCTTATCAATTGTTTAGAAGAACTGTTTAATCCCGATGTGCCATTCTTTCAGACAGAAGACGTGGGCAATTGCGAAAATTGCAGTTTTACAGGAATATGTCAGCGTTTATAACGCTATTTTTCAAAAATAAAACGTTACTACTGTTAAGTTAATTTGTCCCGATTATTATCAGAGATTTTTATTGTGCATAACCGTTTGATAAAATAGATATTTATCTAATTGCATATTAATATAATACTGTTTAAATTACTCAAATTAAAAATGGCGGTTACTAAAACACATTTCCAATAAGGTTAAAATCATATTCACAAACTTTCTACTAAGGTTTATTCTTAGTCCCAATGTCCAACAAAACATAACAGAATAAGGTTTTTCAGATTAAAAAATAACCTTATTTTTTCTTCAACCTTAGTAGATATGCAAACATAGTAAATACAACCTTATTACCTTATTAATTTAACAATGCCACCATATTTAATTATAGGAATAAACCTGATTAATAATGTATTCAAAAACTATATTTATTACATTTACTAAAATTAATTATCTCAATAAATCTCTGAAAGCTTTCAGGTTTTATATTCAAATTAACAGAATTATGTGATGTTTTAATAGCCCATAATTTATTAAATATAATACTAATTCACTAATCATCAATTAACCAATCACCATAAATGTCTTCAAAAATTGAAATAGAAAGAAAATTCCTTGTAAAAAACAACGATTTTATTCAGCAAGCCACAGCACAATACGAAATCGTACAAGGATACCTCAGCGCAACATCAACATCCAATGTAAGAGTACGCTTAAAGGATAATTCCGGATTTATAACCATAAAAGGAAAAAGCAAAAATGGTGGACTAAGCAGATACGAGTGGGAACATGAAATAAGTGGTGAAGATGCCGCTCAATTGCTTAAACTTTGTCAGGGAAGTTTGATAATAAAAACGCGATACGAAATTCCCATATCAAACCACATTGTAGAAGTCGATGTATTTTATGGTGAAAACGAAGGACTTATTGTTGCCGAAATTGAATTGAACGATGAGGAAGAAACATATATCAAACCCGATTGGCTGGGCAAGGAAGTTACCGGCGACCGGAGATATTCAAATTCAGGCTTAACTGTTTTTCCCTTTAAATACTGGAAAGTCCGGGAGTGATTCTGAACTTTTTCGGTAGCATATTGTTTCATTGAACATAATTCAATTGTGCAAAATGCAGGAAACATAAACAAAGTTTAAAAACCTGTTAACTTTGATGCAAGTCGGAGTAATTTTGTATATTTGTACTTTATTAGCAACTCAATAATGAAAAGAAATATATTGTTTTGGTTGTCTATTATGTTGATATTCAGTTTAAATGCGCAGAAAGAACTATACCTGAAAAAACAACTTATACATAAAACCGACACATTACCTTACAGGATTTTATACCCTGAAAATTACGATAAAACACAAAAGTATCCGCTGTTTTTATTCCTCCACGGAGCAGGCGAGCGCGGTAACGACAATGAGCGACAACTTGTTCATGGCTCAGGATTGTTTACCGATTCACTGAACAGAAAACTCTATCCTGCAATTGTAATTTTCCCTCAATGTGCTGAAAATGGTTATTGGGCACCCATCAGTACCCGCGAAGGTGGTTTCGACTATACCGATGCAAAAAAAGCAACTCCTCAGATGTTAATGGTGATACGATTACTCAATCAAATTCAGAAGACCGAATCAATTGATAAAAACCGGATATATGTAGGCGGATTGTCGATGGGAGGTATGGGAACATTCGATTTAATTTGCAGGAAACCGAATTTATTTGCTGCTGCAGTACCTATTTGCGGAGGAGTAGAAGTAACCCGTTTGAAAAAAGCAACAAAAATTCCGATTCGCATGTATCATGGCGGCGCCGACAATGTGGTTTCGCCTGAACACTCGCGAAATGCCTATATCGAACTTAAAGCACGTGGAGCTCAGGATGTTGAACTCTTTATTTTCCCCGGTGTAGGTCATAATAGCTGGACAAATGCATTTGAACAAAATGATTTTTTGAGTTGGATTTTCTCACAAAAGAAAAAATAAAAAAAGAAAACTAAAGAACAAAACAAATATTATATGGCAAAATTTAAAGGTGCGATTGTAGTAAACGTCGAAAGGTGCAAAGGATGTGATTTGTGCGTTGTAGCATGCCCTTCCGATGTTTTGGCATTATCAAAAGAAGCAAATAATAAGGGTTACAATTTTTCGCACATGGAAAATCCTGAATCGTGTGTAGGATGTGCTGCCTGCGCTTATGTATGCCCTGATGCCTGTATCACAGTTTATAAGGTAAAGGCAGAATAATTAACAAATTACGAATTACAAATTACGAATTACAAATTACGAATTACGATTTTTCAATTTTACAGTATCATTATTCATAAATTTTGATCAAATAGGATTGAAATTTATATTAAGAATAAAACAAAAGTATGAAACAACATAATGAAGAAGTAACCCTGATGAAAGGGAACGAGGCGATAGCGCATGCTGCCGTACGTTGCGGTTGCGATGGTTATTTCGGTTATCCGATAACTCCACAATCAGAAATTCTTGAAACACTTACCGAAATTGAACCATGGAAAACTACCGGTATGGTAGTTTTGCAAGCCGAAAGCGAAGTAGCATCCATTAACATGGTTTATGGCGCTGCCGGTTGCGGAAAACGTGCGATGACAACTTCATCGAGCCCGGGAGTTAGCCTAATGCAGGAAGGAATTTCATATCTGGTAGGCTCAGAATTACCTGCAGTGATTGTTAATGTTATGCGTGGCGGTCCCGGATTGGGAACTATTCAACCAAGTCAGGCAGATTATTTTCAGTCGGTGAAAGGCGGCGGACATGGTGATTATAAAATGATAACCCTGGCACCTTCATCGGTTCAGGAAATGGCTGATTTCACAGTTTTATCCTTCGATTTAGCATTCAAATACCGCAACCCGGTAATGATTTTAGCCGATGGTATTGTAGGACAAATGATGGAAAAAGTGGTTTTACCACCTTTTACTCCGCGCAAAACCGAAGAGGAAATCCGTCGCGAATGTCCATGGGCTACACTTGGAAAAACCAAAGATCGCGGACCTAATTATATCACTTCACTCGCTCTTAAATCTGAAGAAATGGAAGAGATAAATCTCCGTTTGCAGTCACGATACCGCGAGATGGAAAAAACCGAAGTGCGTTACGAAGAAATTATGTGCGACGATGCCGATTATATTTTTGTAGCTTTCGGAATTACAGCCCGTATTTGTCAGAAAACAGTAGAACTCGCTCGTGCCGAAGGTGTTAAAGCCGGCTTATTGCGTCCCATTACGCTTTATCCTTTCCCTACTGATATTATTAAATCGCATTTGAATAAAGTCAAAGGATTTATGTCGATAGAGTTAAATGCCGGACAAATGGTGGAAGATGTACGATTGGCAGTAGAAGGAAAAGTACCTGTTGAGTTTTACGGACGTATGGGTGGTATTGTACCATCGCCTTCCGAAGTTCTCGATGCGTTAAAGGCTAAACTTATAAATAAGTAGTTTAAATATAAAATCGAACTAAAATGAATATTACCGATATAATAAATCCCGCGAACCTTGTTGCGCAAAAAACAAAGGTAATGAACGATGCGCCTATGCATTACTGCCCCGGTTGCAGTCATGGTGTTGTTCATAAGCTAATTGGCGAAGTTATCGAAGAAATGGATATACAGGAAAAAGCCATAGGAATTGCTCCGGTTGGTTGTGCAGTATTTGCTTACAAATATCTCGATATCGATTGGCAGCAGGCTGCTCACGGACGTGCGCCGGCGCTTGCCACAGCTGTAAAACGTTTATTACCCGATCGTTATGTTTTTACATACCAGGGCGATGGCGACCTGGCTGCAATAGGTACTGCCGAAACAATTCACGCTTGTAACCGTGGCGAAAACATAGCTATTATCTTTATAAATAATGGTATTTATGGTATGACTGGCGGACAAATGGCGCCTACAACCCTCGAAGGAATGAAATCCACAACTTCGCCACAGGGAAGGGAAATTTCCGTTACCGGACATCCATTGGATATTACCACTTTATTAGCACAACTACCCGGAACTTGCTATGTTACCCGAACTGCTGTTCACACGGTTGCCGGTGTAAGGAAAACTAAAAAAGCAATCCGTAAAGCTTTCGAAAATTGCGATTTGAATAAGGGAACTTCAATTGTTGAAGTTGTTTCTACCTGTAGTTCAGGTTGGAGACTTACACCCGCGCAATCGAACGACTGGATGGCTGAAAACATGATTCCGAAATACCCGCTGGGCGATATTAAAGACATTTAATAAGATTAAAAACAAGCAACAATGACAGAAGAAATCATAATATCAGGTTTTGGAGGACAAGGCGTTTTATCTATGGGCAAAATACTTGCTTATTCAGGATTGATGCAGGGACAGGAAGTGAGCTGGATGCCCTCGTACGGACCCGAACAACGTGGCGGAACAGCCAATGTAACTGTAATTTTGAGTGATGAGCGTGTAAGTTCACCCGTTTTAAATGCTTACGATACAGCAGTTTTGCTCAATCAACCCTCCATAGATAAGTTTGAGAGCCACGTTAAACCGGGCGGAACCCTTATTTTCGATGGCAATGGAATTCATAAATTTCCTTCGCGTACCGATATCAACATTTACCGTATCGATGCCACGGAATATGCTTATGCCAACAATGCAGTAAAAGTTTTTAATATGATTGTGCTGGGTGGATTACTCAGCGTAAGACCTGTAGTAAAAATTGAAAATGTACTGAAAGGTTTAAAAAAATCACTCCCCCCACGCCACCATCACCTCCTGCCTATGAACGAAGAAGCGCTGGAAACAGGAATGACTCTGATTAAAAAGATAAACTAAAAACCAAACAATTGCCTTTTCCAAAGTTTTTGGAATTTTGGAAAAAAATAAAAAAATACACCCCCGAAGGTTTTAATGAACTTTCGGGGGTGTGTTATGTTTATCCCACCCGCAGCACTTTAGCGCTGCCTGCGTATTTTACTTCTACAGGTTTTCCATCGTATCCTACCGTGCCAAATTCAACTCCGGCACAAATAATCATAGTAATTTTGTCTGTTAACCAGCCTTTTTGTTTTTCAGTCATGGCTGCTGTTAGCATCGTTTCATTGATAATGGCGTTAGCCGGAAACCATTCGGAGGTAGTAACGGCGGCTGCACCATGCAATTCGGGAGTTACAGGTATGTATTTTGATAATTCTTTGCTGTAAACCATATCCGACACTGTACCTGTAACAACTATCAACCTGAACCATGGCAGTTTCTGTATGTTTACCAAATCCATTTCGGTATTTATCCGTCCGAATGTTACCGAAGCAGCGAGTGTTTCTCTGTTCACTTCACAGGCTGTTGAAACACGTAAAACGCTGTTAAACGGAAATTTACGGTTCAGGTTAAAGCCTTCGACACTTTGCTTAAAGTCCGAGAAGTTAACGGTACGTTTGCCTTTTTCGGTTTCGGTGTTTTGCTTTTGAATTTTTGATGCGATACCTGTAAGCACCGGCGAAATATTATAATCTGCTAAACGGTGCAAACCACCTAAAGCCAACCGCGCACCCGAAGCAAATTTGGCACAACCACCCATTTCCTTCTGCTGATTGCGCACTCCTTCAAACTGTGGCAGTTTCTTTAGTTTATCGCCCGGAATACCGCCTTTTGTGCGCATAATAATCTGATCGCTGCCACGCCGTGTATAAAACGATACTCCCCGCACACTGCCCGTTACCTGAATTACTCCTTTTACTATTGCCATATATATTTACAATTTTCAGATTTAAACCCCGCCCTAACCCTCCCCGGTAGGGAGGGAATGCGCATTTAAAGAGTGTAAACTGTTATTTTACAATAAAATAAATACAAAATTTCCTACTTAACTAATCACTGATTAACCAATTAACCAATTCCCCCATTAAGCTTTGACGTGATACTATGGCGTGAGCTCATCCGAACGCTCAGCTGAACGGGGTTGAGGGACAATCACCTATACACTGAATAATTATATTAAATTATTTAATAACAATTAATCATGCAAATATAATATAAATATGATGTAATTAATTAATAATACTGTATATACTTATAAAATATCTGTTATATATATGATATATACATTGTATACATAAGATAATTTTGTTCGAAATTTTATAATGCTTTTAATAATTGCTATTCATAAAGTTCAATTTTTAATACAATACCTTTGTTTTGTTAAAAAGTTTTTTAAAACAATAAGTTAAAAAACCGATGGTAATCTAAAATACTAATTGTAACTTTGTGGTAACAATAATTTATCATATATATTTAAATAAAAACCCTTTAACGATGGAGCAGGACAAAGCCATAGCATTGAGAGATTTGATTAATGATGCATATATTACTTATAATTCATTAAGTAATATAAAATCAAGAGATACTGTTAATATTGATGAAGCTAAAGCCCGCTTCACCTCTGAACAATTTGCTGCTCATTACGATGCATTTATTAAAGAGCTGGATAGTAATATATTGAAATATAAAAATTATCAGATTATTAAGGAATATATTGATAATAATTTTATGGTGGTTTTCAATAATGATTACGAACAAACAGAAAATTACAAAAAGCTTTTTCAGAATAGCAGGGACATTACATTTAATGCAGAAATATTTCTTAATGTGGTGAAATATAGTAAAATGATTATTGAATTTCAAGATAAATATACAAAACATAAACCTGTTGGCAATCTTTATCCCTACTTCAGGAAAATTGCTAATGTAGAAACTGATTATAGTTTCAAACCTGATTTTGATAGAAATTATGATGTAAAAGATTATCGAGGATGGGTCTATAGATATGAAATATCAGAGAAAATAAAGCGTTTCACAGACTTTCTTTATGATTTTAAACAATGGCAGGTTGAGTATGATGAAAAAATTGAAACAGAGAATGGTATAAGATACAAATACACAGATAAATACTGTCCTGATTTTGAAGTGCTTTGTAATCTGGAGTTGGAAAAGCTGTATAAAATGCTGGAAATTGAAAGAATGGAATCAGAGATTTATCAGCCTCCGGTACAAAATTCTTCCGAAGACCAAAAACCGCCATATCGCTGGAACTCCAGCGACACCGATTTGATTGAATTGATAACAGCCTTGTTTCACAGCAATGCAATAAAACGCAGGGATAACAAAAATATTACCCGAAAAGAACTAATGAATTATTTTCAGCAGATATTTGATATTCAACTAAAAGACCCTGAAGGTATGCTATCGCGTGCAACAAACCGGAAAAAAAATATGACACCATACATCGATAAATTAAAACAGGCTTTTGAAACCTATGCCGATGATAAACTCAAAAACAATTAAAAGAGATAAAAAACATGAAGAATATATTACTTAAATATAACGAACACTTTTTTTTGTTGTAAACGTCTATGAGTGGAAACGTGACTATTCAGTACTGAAACCATGGTTGAGCAATGAAAGGAAATGAGTGCGTGATGAATTTGTAAAATGGGTAAGACAAAAAAGAAGAAAAACACCGTAGTCAAAAAATCTACGAAATCCTATATTGAGATTTCAAAGAGTTACTATGATAACTTTGTAAGAGTAGCTACCGCTATGATGAAGATGGCGGGTCTGGACTCGCACGAGTTTGATTTACTGACCAAACGCACAAAACAACAAATAATGCAGGTAAAGCATACACCTTTCCGTGTGCTTTCGTCAAAAGAAAGTAAGGTTCCCCGGGCATATATCAGCCTCTTTAATGCAGGTATGAGCTATTTCGAAAAGAATACCTTTTATGGTAATCCTGAATTTAAAGTTAGTTTTCTTGATTATGTAACCTATGGTTTAACTTTTTTCTTTTCGGTCAGAAATCACGATAAAAACGATGAGATATTGGGGGAACAGCATGAAGTTCTGGATAAGATAAAAAAAGCACTGGTGGCTTATGAACATGCAAATGAAAAGGATCATTTTTATTTTCGTACAAACTTGATTATGAGGAGTATGCTTATGTATGTAAGTACGGCAAATTACCGTTATTATTCAAGCGAGGAGCATGGCGAAAGAGATTATTCCAAACTCCGTATTTCAAATGCCATTATTGTATCATCGATTGAGCCAGAAAAACGATATTTTGTGGTAAAAGGTGAAAAACGCACATCTTATCAATTATACCATTATGATCTGTTTTCGGAATCATACGAACCCCATCCAATAAAGACCGAAATATTTAAGGTATTATTAGATGAACCCGATATAGATCAAGCGATAGCTAAAATAAAAGAAGAAAAACTAACAACCCGGTTGCCGGTATTTATTCAGAATCATGCACTCCATCGCATTCGTCAGCGATTGGATACTGTGGATAACCTGTATGTTAAAATAATGAGTATGACGTTTGCAGCACCACTTCTTATTACAGCTTCCAACGGTCAGAAAATGATAAAAGCATTGAATCATTTGGGCAATCCGGTTGGTTATTTCCCTTATGTGGTGCAGAATAATGCTTTGTTGCTTTTAAGTTTTTTGCCTCTATCGTCATCCATTGCCCCCGAAGGTTCCATGCTGAATAAGATTTTAGGAATTCAACTTGAAGATTCAAAATATATGGGGTTGGATAAGCTGAGTTTTTATACCCACACTGATTTTGAAACTCTTCCCGAACTTAAGCTTGCACTGGAAAAAGCAGGTATGTGGCATTTAACAGATATTAAAGCGGTAGAAAAATCAGAAAGAAGAGAAGATGTGATTTTGAAAAGATTTTTTGAGAGAGGTTTATTTAATCCAAAATCAATTGTATAGGGTTTTAAGTATATTTCAAGGTAAAGTTTAAAAAATAATTTTTGTACATTTGCAATTCTAACAAAAAACAGAAAAAGTGAGAGGGTGACTTCAAGTCACCCCTTCACTAAAACAAAGAAACAGAAAAAAAATTCTAACATATTA
>CAYONE010000029.1:0-44469 GCA_964405245.1 uncultured Paludibacter sp. | reverse complement strand
ATTATTGCTTTTATAATTATTATATTTATAATAATATCAAAGATACTGCATTTTCACGAAAAATCCACAAGAATGCAAAAGGTTTGCTTACTTTAAGTATTTATTGTAGAAACAACGTATTCAATTTTTCGTGGAAGAAACAAAACTGTGTTCGAATTTTTACAATACAAATTTAAAACTACATTTTAAATTTACATGCTTATCGATGTTTAACACACGCTAAAAAATCATCCAACCTTAAAATTCACTATTTTACCTTCAATGATTTTACAGGTTTGAACCCACAAAACTATGTATTTCGGTGATGAGAATGGTCATTGTCTATTTATATTTTAACCTCAGGTGCCAATTTCCAATGTACTAATGCATCTGCTTGCTCAATATTAACAAAATCAAAATCGTTTAAAAGATTTTGAAATTTTGCAAACGAAGAAGATAAACCCACATAAGATTTAAATTTTCGCATAAGAGGTAGCGATTTAATCATTGGTTGATTTGGATCAAAATCTCTTGTATGAAAATAAGTCATCATATAATCTGTTTGCTTACCCCAGTGTTTTATAATTTGATACGGAAATAAACGAAAAAATCCACCTCCCGAAAACACCAATTGCTTACCGAAAAGTGTATGTGTATTAATCGGAAATTCTTTAATTTCCTTTCCATTCTTCAATTTAATTAAAGCTGGCTTTGATTCACCAAACTCCGGGAATCCACCGTAATCATGATTTGCAGGGAGTATTGAACTATCATATTCAAAACCAAGTTCGGATATAACTTCAAATGCCCATAAATTGTTTTTTTTTATTGAGAATCCGGGCGCTCTGAATGCATTTACAACCTGACCAGTTATATCTTCAATAAGCTTTTTTGATTTTTCAGTATCTTGTTTAAATCCTTCTCTATCGAACTTGTAAGATAATTCGTGCTGATACGAATGACAACCTAAATGATGGCCATGATTAAATATTTTTCTAATTACATCCGGATGCTTCTCTGCAATCCATCCTAAGCAAAAGAACGTTCCTTTAAGATTTCTGGCATCTAACTCGCCTATTATTTTTTCAATACCTTCGTAAATACGAACTTCATACTTATCCCAATTAAAATCCGGAGTTATAAAGTCGCAATTATACCAATCTTCTATGTCGAAAGTTAATATATTCATTTTCACAAGTCATCTGAATCAATCCACATCAAATCCCAATTTTTTATATCAAAAAGTTCAGAATCGGAAAACTTTTGTGATAGATTTTTAATTATGAGTTTAAAAACAAAAGGACTTTTCAGAAATCCGTTTTTATACAAACCCAACTTTTTAACTGAAAAGGAGCTCATCATACATATTATTGCTTCAATTCCATTGTTTTTTGCTTCCTTATAGATATTTTTTAAGATAATTTTGTTACAGCTTGAATATTCAGGCAAAATCCTGAAATCAATTATTCCTAATGAAGGAATTCCATCTTTTACAATATTACGAAAAACAGCAAAACCAATTAGCTTTGAGTCATTTTTTGATTTTAATGCTAAAAATTTATACTTGCGTTCTGGAGCTGAAAATCTCCACAGCATAAACTGTATATCTTTTATAAGTGCATTTTTTGTCGTTTTAATGTATTGTTGATTAAATTCTTCATAACCCTCGACTTCGTCAAAATTGTTATGTATCGAAACTTCAAAAGATTTATACCCTCCTATATTAAATAAGAAATTATAAACATCAAGAAGAAAGTTAAAAAAAGGGGCAATAAAACCAATTTTTCTTGAATTTAATAAGCTGTTAAAACGTACAAAGCGTATGTAAAGAGGCAAATCAAACGGACTCTTCCATCCTACTTTTAAATGTCCGGGAATAACTTCTTTGCGAATCGGATATCCCATGGTAAAAGGAACATGTGCAGCTAATTTATTTGTTGAATAACGTCCTAATTTGGTAAATATGCCCTTTCCTCTGAACTTTGAACTGGTCATTACATCGCAAACCATTCCAACATTCACTACCTCATTTCCAATTTTATATTTGTATGGCAATGCAGCATAATACCCTACAACTTCCTTATCGAACCATGCTGCATATTCCCATGATTTAATTTCGCCGGGAAATGAATGAAATTTCCAAAAATAATGTTTTTCTCCCTGAATTGGTTCTCCGTTAGTCTCAGGGAAACAATCTTTAAACAATTCACGTTGTTCCGCAAGATTTTGATTATAATCGAAACCTTCCAATTCAAGCTCGTTCATACAAGTCCTCCATTCAGATTTATATCTGCACCATTAACATACTCATTTTCGATTAAGAATTTTACTGTCAGATATACTTCTTCGGGATTACAAAACCGACCTGCTGGTATTTGCGTTTTCAGTTTCTCCTGAACCGGCTGTGGAACGTCATTTACTCCCATACCAATATTTGTATATCCCAGATTAATAGCATTTACAGTAATTCCTTTCGAAGCATTTTCTGCTGAAAGAGATTTGGTAAGTCCGATTAATGCAGCTTTCGATGCTGCATAAGCACTTACCCCCGCTGTTGGAAATTTTGCTATAACAGACGAAAAATTAATTACCCGACCATAATTCTGGTTTCTCATTATGGGCAATAGTTGATGAATAAAATTAAAACTACCTTTTACATTTACATCAATTACTTCGTACCATTTCTGAACATCGGCTTTATGTGCAAAAGAGCTATACGAAATGCCGGCACAATTTATCAGGATTAAATTTTTTAATTCGCTTTGATGAATAGAAGAAATCATTTTTTTTACTTCATTATAATCAGCAACATTTACTTTAAAATAGCTATCCATGTCAGCTTCTAATCCAACAAATGTATTATTGTATGTACCTACAACAGCCTGATTTTGTTCTTTAAATTTTGAAAACAAAAATCTGCCAATTCCCTTCGATGCTCCGGTAATAATTATCATTTTATGCCCATTTTATAATTGATGCTCCATACGTCCATCCACTTCCTACAGCTGCAAAAAGTATGAAATCTCCCTTTTTTATTTTTCCTGCTTTGTTCACTTCATCCAATAAAATTGGAATTGTACCGCCTGATGTATTAGCATATTTATCCATATTATACATAACTTTTTCGAATGGAAGACCAATTATTTCAGCCGTTTTCTGAAGTATTCTAATGCTGGGCTGATGTGGTATCATCAAATTAATATCATTTATTGACAAGCCTGTGTCCTCGAGCACCTGATTAATTGCTTTTGGCAATGCAATGGTTGCTGAAGCATAAACCAGTTTCCCATTCATCTGAAAATACTGATCTTCGAGATTTTGGTCATGCAAGGGGTTCTCTGAACCACCTCCGGGTACAGTAAATCCTAACATATCGGTAGAGCTATCGGTATATAAACGATAGGCAAGAAAACCCTCAGTAATATTTGCATGTGTTACAACTGCCGCACCTGCCCCATCGCCAAAAAACACAGCATCTCTTTTTGTCCAGTCGGTAATTTTCGAAAATGTATCGGCTCCGATTACCAGCACATTATTATAAACTCCGGAAGCAATGTATTGTGTTGCAACCGACATCCCAAACAAAAAACCACTGCATACGGCAGCCAAATCAAAAGCTGCGGCATTATAAGCTTGAAGTTTATGTTGAACAAAAGCCGCTGTTGAAGGTGCTTTGCGGTCGGGGGTGGCTGTAGCTACTATAATCAACTCAATATCTGAATTCCTCAAACCTGCATTGTCAATGGCACGTTGACCGGCAATAGCTGCCAAATCGCTTGTTGCTTGATTGGGTGCAGCTATATGGCGTTCTTTAATTCCTACATTTTCGTATATCCACTGCGAATTTGTAGGTAATATTGTTTCAAGATATTCATTAGTATATATTGTCTCGGGTACATAAGAACCCGTTCCGATAATTTTTACGTTTCGTATGAGTTGTTTCATGATTTATTTTTCAAATAATTCTGTATACTGCGAACAAATATTTTCCCATCTGTAATTTTCATTTGCAATTTCAAACATTTTATCAGAAAGTATACTTAACTCTGCTTGTGTTATATTTTTGAGCTTCAATATTAAATCTTCGGTATCTGAAAAGTAAATTGCCTTATTTTGTGTTGTTTCACGATTTGTTGGTACATCAAAACTAAGTATAGGTAATTTTAACGACATAGCTTCTACCAATGAAGGAGATGTTCCACAATATGAATGGCTATGAATATAAACTTTGGCATAAGCTCTGATCGAATTTATTTCAACAATATTATAAATTGCATCAAGTAAAATCAGATTCTTAAATCTATCCTTATATTCTGTTTTAAGACCTCTTCCATATTCAGAGATATTCCAGTTAGAAACAATTACCAAAAGCTTATCAGGCATTTTTGAAAATGCTGACAATACTACGTGTAAATTATTATCAACCTGAGCTCTCGATACATTAACATAATACGCTTGCTTCAGAAACGGATATTTAAGTTCAATATCATCAGTAATTACTGGTTTTATAGCGTGATTTCCACCATACCTGATAACATAAGAATCTTCACCAAACTCATCTTTTATGCTTTTACGCAACAATTCGTTATCAGCAATATTTGATGTTGCATATCTTGCTCCATACTTATGTCCTAATTTGGCTATTAATTTCTGAAAACGTGAATACTTCTCACGTTTCCACTCGTTTAAGCCGCCATGATTGATAATAATATTACTTTTAAACAATTTTATGAACGGAACAAAATAACCGGCGCCAGGCCCCAAATAGAGAATTACATCGCCAATAAAAGCGGCATAAATTAAAGTAATAATATCATAAAAAATGCTTTGCCAACCATTTGCTCTTAAAGGAATATATATAAGTTTTGAACTATTATGACTAAGCAATTTTGGGCGTTGATCCTTACTGCAAAAAACTACAAAATTATATTGTGCCGATAAATGGTTTGTTAAATGCTCAACTAATGTCTCATATCCTCCATATTTTGCAGGAATTCCGTTTGTTCCCACAATTGTAATCGTTTTTCTTTTATTCATTACCCAAGATATCCACTATAATAAGCTTTAATATAATCATTTAACGATTCTCTCCAGTCGCGCATTAAATTAGCGTTACGAATTTTAAGTTTGCGATTATCCAATCGTTCACATGGTGGTCGTTCTGCAAAATATATCTCTTTAAAATATTCGCTTGTAACTACATTCAATTTGATTTCATCTTTTAAACCAAGGATATTCAGCAACTCTTCGGTAACTTCCAGACGACTTGTCTGACCTCCGCAAACCATGTTATACAATCCCCAATATTCTTTTTCAATCAGATATTTTACATTTTTTGCAAAATCATGTGTATAAGTAGGTGTTCCATCTTTATCATTTACAATAAACAGTTCTTTTTTACCATCTTTCAGTTGTTTCATTAATTTCTGAATAAATTTTTTGTCCTTTGCCGGACCTGCACCCATCATCCACCCAGCACGACACACTAAAAACCTTCGGGCATTTTCACATACAAAGCGTTCGCCCATATATTTTGAGCGGGCATAAACGCCAAGCGGATTGGGCACATCCCAGTCATCGTACAATTCTTTCTGACCATCGAAAATGCCTGCCGTAGAAATATATAACATCGGTATATCTAACGCGTTGGCTATATACACAGCATTTTCCACTGCCATTGTGTTGGTTCTGTAAGTTTCATCGGCATTTTGCTCACAAAATTCCAAATCGGTATATGCTCCCAGATGAAACAGATAATCAGGCCCGAATGCTTTTACATCTTCGCGATATGCATCCAAATCTCTGAAATCGAGAAAACTTAACCACGTATCATTAACATCTTTATCGGTACATTTTAAAATATAATCCTCTTTAAACTGCGTATAAAACGCTTCGCCAAGCATTCCGCCGCTTCCGGCAATGTAAATTTTTTTCTTCATTTAATATTTTATAATCTATTTATTATTAATTTATCGTATAATGCAATTAATTTCTTGTAATGTAATTCTTCGTTAAAATTTATATTGTAAAAATCTCTAGAACTGCGGCATAAGTTTTCATAATTTTCAGGCAATAGTTCTTCTGCTACCTCTACCTTTGAAATTAAATCATCTATATTTCCCGCTTTAAATAAAAATCCTGTTTCATTTTCAATTAATATTTCGGGAATTCCGCCAATTCTCGATCCTATAACAGGTGTATTGTAAGCATAGGATTCAATAATTGACAATGGATTGTTTTCGTACCATTCAGAAGGCAGAACAACAAATTTTGCAGAAGAAACCAAAGTAGTCAGTTCTTCACCGGTTTTATAACCTGTGATTTCAATATTCGTAAGTTTTTCTGTTTCTACTGTTTCTTTTAATTCGTTATAAAGTGGACCGGTTCCAACAATTTTTAATTTTATTTTTTTTAGTATTCTAAAAGCCGATACCAGGGTTTTCAATCCCTTTTCGTTCGATAATCTGCCGAAATAAAGATAATAGATGTCTTTTTTTGCAGTGTTAATTAAATTTGCTGTATATGAATTGTAAATTACTTCTGAATTTATCAATTTTAATTCCTGATTAAAAGAATGATGTAATTGTTTTGAAAATTCGCTTACGTAAATTATTCCCTGAAAATAGTTTTTGGTTTTATATAAATAATTTCTGAAATACATTTCTGTTGCCATTACAGCACTTTGGAGCTTATCGCCCTTACTGCATCGGTTTTTAAAACAATTTACATATTTCCCGTTTCTACATTCTTCACATATTTCGCCTTTCGAATTTACAAAAGTATATGCCGGACAAATAAGTCTGTAATCGTGAACGCTGTGAACAACCGGAATTTTATTTTTTTTTAGTACTGGTAGTATCGATGGTGTTAAACCACCAAAAAGTAAATGAATATGAGCAATATCCGGTTTTTCTATCTTTATTAGCTGTTCAATTTTCTTTTTAGCAGCATGATTATAAAAATAGTTTAGCGCATTTTTAATTTTTTCACTTGTGCTTAAACTTACATCAACACTTTTGGGTATGAAATATTCATTATCGCCGGTTATAATATTTTTTTCATCATAAATACTGAAATAAATTACCGTATGTCCTTTGCGCTTTAATAGTTCACCGGTATTAAAATATACATTATCAGCGCCCCCTCTACGATAGTGACAGTTATTTATTTGTAAAATTTTCATAGATCTGTAAATTTAATTTCCCAAAAAAACTTGTAATTAGTATGAAAATCAGAGGCAATATAAGCTATCAATATCCCTAAATGTAAAAGAATTACAGTAACAAATATTATAGTATTCATAAAATTATTCTTTAAATTTTTCCATAAAAAATGAATAAAATAAGCTGATGTAATTATACTCAAGCTTGTGAAATAAAACATTGGTCTTTTGAGCAGAAAGTTATTAAAAAAAAGCGGAAAACTTAGAGCTCCAATAAAATATAAATTATAATAAATATTTATTTTGGTATTTTTATAAACATTTTTTAAAATGGGGCTAAAAAAAGCAATAAGAATATAAATAAGTAATGGTGCATAAAATCTAATACCTCTTGTAAACTCTTCAGTACTATTTTTAAGTTGTGCATCTAAATGAATATATCGATCATCGTAGCCTACTAAAGTCATTAGCCAACTAATTAAATCTATAAAATTTTCCCAAATATTCAAATTGCTGATAACTGCAGAAAGAACTATTAATCCTATCTGAATCCATCGATTTTTGAACCAGTCCTTATTAAGACTGAGAAAATAAAGGGGAAACAAGAAAATTGCTGACTTGTGTATAAAAAAACCAATAAAGATGCAAATAAAATAATTAAATAATTTTCTTTCTTTAATAAATTTCGCCGCGTAAATAAAGATTGAACAAACAATTGTTTGTCGAATCCCACCCATAAAATTAAAAAACCAACCACTTGTAAAAAAAACGAATATAATAAATGGAAATAAATACCTCTCACTCTTGAAAGCATAATATATTAAGGATAATTGAATAAAAGCCAAAATACTAAAATAAACGGAATAATGAATATAATTTTTTGAAAACAAATCAGTAAATAAAGAAAATAAAAATTCTGTTTCATTTCTTGGATTATATCCTTCTTTAACATATTCATAGGATTGTAAATATGATAAATGATCTACACCAACATCGTATCTTATGCCACAAATTAAAGAATAAACTAACAGTGATAATAATATTTCCCAGTTCAAAAATGATTGAGTACTGTCCATACATACTTTCTCACGATAAGCAGCAACTCTGCCTAATTTCATAAGAATAAATAGCACTGAACCATAAACAATTATACTCTGAATCATATAAATCAATTTTCAAATTTCAATAAAACAGGTTTTAAAACATCATTTACAATTGTAACCCATTTATTGCTGTTTTGTGTATCTCTTATTATTTTTGAATTATAATTGTTTCTATTAATATAAATTTTTTTTAATCCTTCGGTAAATGATTCAGCATTATCATTTATAATAATGCCATTATCATCATTAATAATTTTTTTATTTGCAAATGTTGAAGTAGCCAAACATACCATACCCGATAATAGATATTCAAAAGTTTTAGTTGGGGGTTGTTTGTCAAATTGGGGTAACAAGGGAATAAATGAAACCCCTACATTACAATTATCGAAATAAGGGATACATTCAGAATGGAGTTTTCGTCCTATAAAATTAACGTTTCTTTCAATTTTAAGATTTTTAATAGTCTCATTTAATTGTTGTACAGTATCAATACTGCAAAAGTCCTTATACCCAATTATTGTATAAGTTGCCTGAGGTTGTATTTCAAGAAATTTTGAAAAACCAATAATAGATTCAATAAATCCCTTTCGAATAACTCCAATATAAATTAAATTTAATGTATCAAATTTTTTATCTTTAGCCGAAATTATATTAGCGCCGAGTGGTAATACAGTATATTTTAATCTATTAATATTATAAAATTCTGCAATATGTTCAGTTATTATTGTATTATGAGTATAAAACTTAGTTCCTAAATACCAGTTAAAATTATAAATAAATCTTTGTAATTTGTTTTCAAAAACTGCGACAGTTCTAATATCGTGAATAACTTTTTTATTTAACAAACATAATTTGACCAAAGTGGAAAATTGATTATTTGTGACTATAATGTTGGAATAATTATTATTTTTAAGAAGATGCCTCAATGATTTTAAATATAAAAAAAGTTTTATAAATATTCCAGTTTTACCTTCAACAAGAACCTCATTAACACCATATAGTTTTACAATTGGTAAACTTAAATTAAAAGACAAGTAAGTAATTTCATATTCATCTTTAAGAAACAAGCACCAATTATAAAAGTCTATCTGATATCCTAACTGCTCATATGTTATTATTAAAAGTTTTTTCATTCAAATTTTAAAAGCTTTTTTTATTAATTGTTTTAAGAAAGGCTGATAAAGCATACCAATCTGATCTAAATCACTCTCCCCACGAGTAATTAATGTTTTCATTTTATTGAATGGTTTAGAGGTTTTTTCAGAATAGTAATACATTGGTATCACATCGTTAATATGTTTGAATCCAGAAACGATTGCCCATTCAGCCACATCTTTTTCAGCAGTGAGTAAATTAATAGATGATATATTTGTATTCCTAAATGTTGAAATAAGAAACTGAAAAGTTTCTACGTACCAACTTTTATTATGTTCTGTAAAATACAACTCACCTACTAATAAAATATTGTTTTCATTTTCATTGCCTTCACGATAAATTAACACCCCTATATTATCTTCATTATTAGTTATAAGATATTTTTTATAGTTTAAATCTGGAACTAAAACATATTTCCATGTTAAATACTCTTTTGTTCTTTCTGCTGCTAAATCATATCGTTTGCGACATTTTGACCATATCTCATCAAATCGAGAATCGAAAGATTCAACTTCAATAAAAATTAATTCATTGCTATACTTAAGTGATGAAATTTTTGATTTTAGTCTGAATTGTAATAAATTCGCAAATTGAAATAAAATTTTGGACCCCTTTATTATTTTCCCCAATAAATCATTTTTTTCAAATACTTTTTGACAAATAGTTTCAACAATTGCCTTCTTGTCAATTTTAAAGAAAAAGAACAAATTAAATGCAGTACTACCTTCAGTATTACCTTGTTTTGCTTTAATGTACTTATTAATTGGAGCAATTCCTATTGATACAAATAGTTTATTACTATTTCTATTATTCAATTGTAAAACCTGTCCAATTCTAAGTCCTCTGTATTCATTATCTACAATGGTATCAACTGAAGTACTTGCAAATACATTTTTATTTTCAATAAAATAGGGTATAATTAGAGCAGATGTATGACCAACAATTTTTCCATTTATTTCAGAAATCCAAATAGGGTAACCGAAATCCTTCGGAATAAAAGGATTTAACTTAATTATCCAATTATTCCTTTCAGGAAATTTATACATATAAATATCAGGCCAAACCCTACGATAAAATTCTTCGAGTCTGGGTATATCAATATCATTAATTTTACGAGTAACTATTTCTTGATTCATTTAACAATTAACTTACAATATTTGATTTTATATATCAAGATATGATATTAACTTATAAGAATCTAAATATTTATTCAATTCTTTTTTTTCAAGACTTTTTGATTCAATATTAAATTCATCAAGCCCTGGATGACACATCAATTCAATTGTTTTATTTATAACTTTTTTGTTTTTAACAAATCTACAAAACTGTTCGTAAGAATAAAAAGAATCAGTCAATTTATACTCTTTATTTGCTTTAATATTCCATATTATAGCTTGCATGTATCTTTTGATATAATTAAAAATATTTTTGGGGGGATTTCTCTTTTTAGTATCATATTGTGTAACTATTTCAGTATTAATTCCTGATTTCATTTTATGGAAAAAATTCATAAGATGATTGAATGGTGAAACTGGAAGTATTTTTCTGCGAATCTTATTTATTTTAAATTCCTTCATTAGTTGGAAGATTATTGGATAAATTTCATAAATAGAATGGCAATGTTGATGTCCATCGAAATGAGAAATAGGAATTCCAGCATCTTTAACTTTCTGAATTTGTGCTCTTAATTCTAACTTTATAGCATGTAATAATTCATCTGTAAAACGTAAATCAAAAATTTTTTGATAAACAAAATTATCATTTGAATCTGTAAGTCCGTATTTTCTGAAAACAGCAGACTTTGTTAACGAAGAAAATTCAACTAAATTTAAATGTACTCCAAAAGAAATTTCAGGATGCAACCTCACAATCTTCTCAACACCGTTAAAATCTAATCCATTTGCCATAATCGTTGCTGAAGAAATTAGGCCATTTTTAATAAACCTCTTAATTTCATTATTTATTATTTTGTTTGCACCGAAATCATCCGCATTAATAATTATCTTAATCATAATTAATTTTATAATTATCAAAAAATTTACAATTAACTCTCATAATTCTATCGGTTCTGAAATACATTTTAAATTCTTATTTTCTTTTAATCCAAAATATAAAGATAAAATCATAACTAAAAAATAACTTACAAAAGAAGCCCAAGCAGTACCTATCGATTTATAATTTTCAATCACAATAATATTAATAATTATGTTTATAAGAGTTGGTATTAATATTAAAATTAACGATAGAAACAATTTATCCCTTGCTTCAAGTATTTGAAATCCCCATAAACTTAATAATCTGAATGGCAAAAACCATATTATTATATTCAATATGCCTGCAGCAGGCTTGAATTTATATCCATAAACCATTGTAATCAGATATTCAGAAAATAAAGGAACTACTAAGCAAAAAGTCGCCCATAACAAAGAAATAATAAATAACCATTTAAACATTTTCTTTCGATATTCAATATTTGTAATATTCTTCATGCTATTTGGGAAAATTGCAGAAGACAAAGATGAAATAAATAGAATTCCAATACTTACAAATTGCCAAGCAGAAGAATAATACCCTGCATCTTCGTTTAAAGAATTTCCGCTAAGCATAAGTATATTTATTCTTATTGATAATTCAAAAACCAAATAAGAAAAGCCAAAAAGCAGAACTGGTTTTATGTAAGGATTAAAGTTATTAAATTCAACTTTAAAAAATAGTTTTTGAATGTAAAATTTACTAGTAATTCTTTTTTGGATAAGATAAGACACTAAACTTGTAAATGTAAGTATTATACTTAATGAGATCATATTTAGCTTATCAAAAATAATAAAGATAGATACGATAATAGCAAATAACATAACTCTAATAACTAAAATATAAGTAACATATCTCATATCTTGAGTTATTTTGAAGTAAGAGTTATAATGCTCTGACAAACCGGAAGGAATTGCACCGCCTATTAATAAAAGGGGTGAAAAAATTAAAATTAATAATTTCACTTCTCTATCAAAGCCTACAAAAAAAATAAAGATAAGTGCAATTATTACTGCAATAATTGACATGTAAAACCTTAGCGAATAAAATAAACTGAGAATCGAATTTTGCTTTTCAGGATTTTGTACACAAGACCTTATCATTGTCATATTTGTACCTAACACAGCTAACACTCCGAATATATAAATATAATTATACGCAGTATTGTATTTACCAAATATCTCAGGTCCAAAAATCCTTCCTACATATATGAATACAAATAGCATTATTGCTTTGGTAATTATACTTCCTATTGCTAAATATGAAGCATTTACTGCCACAACCTTTTTAATTTGCTTTTCATTCATAAAACTATTATTTAAAATATTGAGATATTTAACATCAATTTAGATTTTATTAAAAATAGTCAATACCCTGCTAAATGATTTATCAACTTAATTCTTAATTTAATTAACTGCTTATCCCTTTCGATAAAGGTTAAAAAGCACAATAATCATTATATCAATGTATTAGCTTAGATTTCGTCAATTTGATAAATGCTTGAAATATAAGTTAATCATAAAAATACTTGACCGAAGTGGATAAGCACTTTTAATTATTAAGAAGTACCATGAAAATAAAAGAACTAAATTAACTCATGACACTTCTGATGTGCTTTCTGAAAAACAAAAAAAGTACACTTAACAATCCTCCTAGCGCCCCCCCAATAATCAATCCTTTAATCTTACCCGTTCTTTTAAATTGTAAAGGATAGCGCGGCACATCAATAATTTGAACCAAAGGGGTTACCCTTGCAAGGTCAAGTTTTAGTGTTTCAAGATTTTTTAGAATCTCTGCATAAACAGCTCCATAAATCTGAGCGTTTGTTTCTTGTTTCATACTTGGCACAGCTGCAATCTGTAATGCAGGGTTAATATTCGATTTTGAATATGTTGCACTCTGATAAATAGCATTCTCATACATTTTTTTTACAGAATCTGCTTTGTTTTGCATCATTTCTATATTTGATCTCATTTGTGCGGTTCGAGTTTTTGTATAAAAAATGTTAGTTACATCCATTAAAGTTTCAATGAATGTTTTAGAAAAAACTTCATTTATACTTGTATATTTAATATCAACAATACTCATCTCTTTATCTTTTCTAGCAATAAAAAGATTGTTGGCTAATACTATTTCTTTATAAAATTCATACAAAACACTGTCTTGTTCTCTAGAAAAGTCTTCTCGTTCCAAATCTACAGGAAAACTTAAATTATGTAATGATACTTTTGATTTGTTTTTTTTCCATTTATTATTCAATTGTTGTATTTCAATATAAGCATTAGCAAGGGTTTGTTCTTTACCAAAAATATTTACTTTATTTAAAAGTGTATATTCAACAGCATATCTCGATCTGATAATTTCTAGCAAATTATTTCCAGAGAAAGGGCCTCCACCACCTGCCAATAGTCCTCCAAAACCAAAATTAGATGCTAGACTTGCTAAACCAGACATTGAAGAATCACTTTCAATAAGAGAGAATGATAATTTTGCAGTGAATTTTGGCTTTGAAATCAATGAATAAACCACACCTAAACCTCCGCCCACGAGTCCGCAAATAAGTATTATCACCCATTTACTCAGTAGGTAATTCCACCAGTTTTTAACGATAAGAATTATTTCTTTCAGCGAAAGCTCATCGTTCGATACCTTATTTATTTGTTTACTTTCCATGATTTTCAAACTTTATTTGCTTAAAATTGAATAAACCAAAGCCGTTACCGAAGTTATTGAGGTAAGTATTGAAACCATTTCGCCGGGAGATAATCTGTTTTTTATTTCTAATGGTTTTTCAGGAACAATTATGCGGGCGCCTGGTTTAATTTGAGGATAGATATTTATTCCCAAGAATTTTTTGGTACTCTTGGCTGTACCATTGGCATAGAGTACAAACAATTTACCACGATTAGCTTTTTCAGAAAATCCCCCTGCGCTGTTTATATAATTGCGTACTGAAGACCCGTTATCAAAAGGTATAAGTGTAGGAAATAGCACCTGACCAACAATACGTACTGTTTGGATTTCGCGTGGAATGTATATTATATCGCCATCTTCAAGCGTTAAATCGTTGCGTCCACCGGGGTTTTTGAGTATTTCAGTCAAATCGATACCTACAATTCCTTCGGGATTGAAAACTTCGTTGGCAATAGCTGCTCCTGCTATTTTCGATTGGATTGTATCAAAACCGGCAAGCATATCTATCGAACTGATTCCGGCGCTTTTCAATGTTGTGGCATCAATTTTATTTCCGGCTTGTGAAGCCAACTGATTTTTGATATTTTCAGAAAGTATAAAATTAAGTCTCCTTTCAACCGGATTAGTTCTTTCAGTTCTAATTAAAAATGCATCGCGAGGATTTGCATAACGATTGATTCCGCCCGAACGTTTTAAAACATCAGAAATTCGTTCGGATTTATTAATAATATTGTAATTTCCCGGATAAAGTACTTCTCCATCAACTCTAACCATTCTAATTTGTTCGAAACCGGAAATTGTACGAATTATTATCTGATCACCGTTTTCGAGTAAGATATCTGAAGATGAACCTTTAAAATTCAAATCCTGATCCATGGCAAACTTCATTACCATTGATTTACGGTTGGTTAAAAGCAAACTGTCGGGATTTTTTTGTATTCTGATAAGTTCAACCGAATCGGTAAGCGCCATTTCGGTAAAGCCTTTTGCTCTGAATATCAAATCTTTTAAAGATATATTTTCTATCAACGGATAATTTCCAGGAGATTTTACTGCTCCCCAAATTGATACTGATTCACCTTCGCGATAATCGAAAAGGCTCTTAATTTCAACAACATCATCTTTTTGCAATAAAATATCGGGCAATTTACCTGAAATCAACTCACCAAGATTGAAACCGATAATTTCAGGAATGCGATTCTCTTTTCTGCGAGTTATTGAAGCAACATTCAGATATGCTTCTTCCTTCAAGCCATCGGCTTTATTTATAAGTTGTTTCACTGTCATTCCATCTTCAAGAGCATAAGGACCCGGACGATAAACAGAACCGTTTATATCCACACGATTATCAAATTTATCATATTTTACAGGAATCAACAGCGAGTCACCTGAAAATATTTTGAATGAAGAATAAAACTTTTCAGGCACATCAAGAACGGTTTTTTCCTTTTCAGTAAGTCGGATAACTGTTACATTACCTTTGAAAGCGTTATCGCTGAATCCACCTGCATAGGATAATAACTGAGCCAAGGTTTCATTTGGCAACAATTCAAACTTTCCTTTTTTCTTTACCCCACCAGTTAATGTAGCTCTGATACCATAAGGTTCTATTTTAACAATATCTTCGTCTTGCAGCGCTACATTACCTGAAAGTATTCCTGTTGATAAGTAACTGTAAATATCAATTGTGGCAATTGTTTTTCCTTGTCGAATTACTTTAATATCGCGCATTGAACCGATTTTGGAAGGACCTCCACAAGCATATAAGGCATTAAATGCAGTAGCAAGTGATGGCAGAGTGTAAGTTCCGGGACGTTCGGCTTCCCCAACTATGGTAACTCTTATGCTACGAATATTTCCGAGAGTTATATTTACATGAGTCTCACCGCTACCAACACCCATATAAACTTTAGCTACCTGATTGCGGATATTGCGTGAAGCAGTTTCGATTGTTGTTCCTGCTACTTTTATGATACCAACATTTGGTATTCTTATCGTCCCATCCGGCGATACTTTAAGACTGTAAGTTGCTTCATACAAACCTGAAATATCAATAATAATTTCATCATTTGTGCCTAAAACATACTTTAAAGGTGTGGGGATATTGAGATTGGGTTCAAACGTCAAATTTGAATTATTAAACAATTCAGAACCGTAAATACTTCCCGGTTTTGGCTTAATTTTATCATTAATACTATCATTCAAAACCCGAGTTCTTCCAATGTTTTCATCAGAAATTCCTGTTTTTGGAGTTTGAGTATTTCCCGACAGATATTGTTTATAAAGTTCAATTTGTTCAGGAGTAAGCTTGGATAAATCCTGTGCCTGTAATCCGACTGTAAAAAACAAAACAAGTGTAAGTAATTTTAATATTTTCATATTATTCTGATTTTTAATTCTTTTTACGGGTTATTAATTCACCACAAAAAAAATGTTTTACAAAAGCGATGGCACTCATGTAAAACTAAATTGCTAATTTCTATATAAAAATAATTGCGTAAAAATCTCTCATAAACTGTGATTCTTTTCAAGGATACCGACTTAATATTATTATCCTTAAAATAAAACAGTTATTTTTTTGTTTTATTGTATCTGAATTAAAAAATAATCAATGTTATTACAAGATATTATTCTTTAAACTATAAACTATCTTTCCAGATCAATCGCCCTTTCAATCAGGAAGTCTTTAATTGTTTCTTCATCAACCGGTTCACATATATAGTCAATCGGTTCTGTATAATCAATGTCTTTAAAATATGAAAGTTGTGCTCTGAATAACTTATCAGAGAACTGATCTTCAAAAATTTCATTTGCCTTCTCTGAAATTTCATTGATAGAAAAATGGTCTCTTATAAGAAAATAAAGATCAACATAATCTTTCCATTTAGAACGACGACCCAACGCAAATGCTTTCATTGCTGCCAAGACTATAAGCTCTGGAAGTTTAATTATCTTTTCAAATGAAATCAGTGGTTGAATGTTGTATGGATATTCGAAAAATGTAATTTTTACATCTGAAACAATTATATTAATTTGACCGCAAACATTTCTTGTTATTAAATATTTGAATCCGTTACTTTTAATTTTTTCAAGAATCCGATTATTACTAAAACTGGTTTTTTTGAATAAATCAAAATCAATAGAGCGCCTGTGTCCTAAATAAAGAGCAATTGCAGTACCTCCAACCAGATAAAATTCTCTGTTGAATACTTTTATCAACTGAAGTATATCTATCTGATTTTTATTTAGTATTTCAACGTGCATGTCTTGTGAAATATAAATTGAAAAAATTATATACTTCGGGAAAATAATTCAGTTTCTTTCTTCCTTCTAATCCTAAAAAAACTTTCGACATATATTCTTCTCCAAGAAGCTTTTTTAACTCCATAATGTCATCAAGTCTGCCATAATTCAACATGGTTTCAATCAGGTACTCATCGCTAATATCTTCCTTTTTATCCTCAGGAATATACCAGAACAGGCTACTATGAAGACGGATAAAATCTTTTAACTCGGCTGATCGCATGATGTAACTTGGTTGATATAAATTTAGTTGATATGAACTCACTGTGCTTGTTTCATGAACTATGCTGCCATGATGCTCAAATTTAAACTTAAAGCATAAAGCCAAATTCAAACTAATTGTAATGCAAAGATAACATTTTATTTCAAATTTATTTTAAAAAAATGCGTTTGAAATGATTATAATTAATGCTTTTGTTATATAGCCATACAATGTATAAATACAAATAATACTATTTTTGTATCAAAGATATAAAATTATGAAAGAAGAAATATTTCCATTGGTAAATGACGAAGGAAAAGTGATTGGTTCAGCAACACGTAAGGAATGTCATTCAGGTAGTTTTCTATTACATCCTGTTGTTCATTTACATGTTTTTAATTCAGAAAAGAAACTTTTTCTGCAAAAAAGATCAACCGATAAAGACATTCAGCCTGATAAATGGGACACATCGGTGGGCGGACACATTGATTTTGGCGAAACTGTGGAAAAAGCATTAATCAGAGAAGTTTCAGAAGAACTTGGAATCGTTGATTTTATTCCGCAATTTTTACACAGTTATGTTTATAAGTCTGACCGTGAAGCTGAATTTGTGAATAGTTTCTTTACAGTTTATGATGGAAGAATAGAAATTGATCCGGTAGAAATATCTGAAGGTAAATTTTGGGGAATTGATGAAATTTTAAAGAATTTCAGAAAAAATATTTTCACACCTAACTTTGAATATGAAATGAAATTGTTAATCGACAAAAAGCTTTTACCAATTTATTAAATTGACTACGATAAATTTCCATTTTAAAAATATATATTGAAAAAAATTTAGCACGATGAAAAAACCTGACATTTAAATGTCAGGTTTTTTATAATATAATTTTGATTTTTAGATAATTAGCTTAAAACATACAAATTAAGAATTTGCTTCTTCAAGCTCAATCATAACCATATCTTTTGGTACTTTGTTGCCAACAGTAACATTAATTTTTTTAATTTTAGCAGTAAAAGGCATCTGAACTCTGTTCATCATTTTCATAGCTTCTACTATCATAAGTAATTCACCCTCTTTAACAACTTGTCCTTCCTTTACAGGTATCTGGATGATAGTTCCCGGAATATAGGATTGAATCAGGAATGGATTAGTTTCGACCCACACCTTACGATTCTGGAATTTTCTGGTCAGAAGGGTTTTATATTTTCGAGCCGTAACAGCAAAATTTACAAACTCCGGAGCTTCTTTCTTCATAAAACTTTATTTTTTTTCAATCTGATTTAATTAATGTTTAAACACAAAATCAGAGTGTTTATGTTTAATAATTCTGGATTAAAATGGTGGTATTCCGTGTTTTTTTGCAGGTCGATGATCGTCTTTATTTTGAGAAACTTCAAGAGAATGCAATAAAAGCTCGCGCGTTTCAAGCGGTTCAATAACAGCATCGATATAACCTTTGGATGCAGCTACAAATGGATTTGCAAATTTCTCAACATACTCTTTTACCTTTTGCTGACGCATTGCATCTTCATCTTCGGCTTCCATAATTTCTTTACGGAAAATAATATTTGCAGCTCCTTCAGGACCCATTACAGCAATTTCAGCGCTTGGCCAGGCAAACATAAAATCAGCTCCAAGGTGACGCGAATTCATTGCTATATATCCACCTCCATAAGCTTTACGCAAAATTACGGTAATTTTTGGAACCGTAGCTTCAGAATATGCATAAAGCATTTTTGCACCGTGACGAATTACACCGGCATGTTCCTGATCCACACCCGGTAAATATCCGGGCATATCTTCAAGGGTGATAATGGGGATATTAAATGCATCGCAAAAACGAATAAAACGCGCTGCTTTGTCCGAAGCATCACAATCGAGTACACCTGCGAGATACATTGGCTGGTTTGCTACAAAACCTACGGTATCGCCATTCATACGTCCGAAACCAATTACAATGTTAGGCGCCCAAAGTTCCTGAACCTCCAAAAACTTAGAGTTATCAGCCAGAGCATAGATAACATCGCGAACATCATAAGGTTGCTTTGGATCAGAAGGAATAATTTTTTCAATATTCTTTTTGAAAGTTGGTTTTGCGGGTTTAATTTTTTCAGCTTTCTGCTGATTACTGTGTGGAATGAGCGAAATTAATTCCTTAATTTGATTCAAACATTCTTTTTCGGTTAGTGCATAAAAGTGGGCATTTCCTGTAATTTCAGCATGAACACGAGCGCCTCCAAGATCTTCCTGCGAAATTTTTTCTCCAAGAACTGTTTCAATTACATTGGGACCGGTAATAAACATTTTTGAAATATTTTCAACCACGAAAACAAAATCGGTAAGCGCGGGTGAATATACAGCTCCACCGGCACAAGGACCAAGGATAACAGAAATTTGAGGAATTACTCCCGAAGCCATGGTATTACGGTAAAAAATTTCACCATAACCCGCCAAAGCGCCAATACCTTCCTGAATACGCGCTCCACCCGAATCATTAATTCCAATACATGGAACTTTCATCTTTAGAGCGTGATCCATGATTTTGGTAATTTTACGGGCATGTTTCAAACCAAGTGAGCCACCCATAACCGTGAAATCCTGTGCATATACACATACCGGTGCTCCGTTAATGTTACCAGTACCGGTTATTACACCATCGCCGGGCAATTCTTTATTATCCATACCAAAGTTAGTTTCCTCATGTTGTACAAAAAGATCGTACTCATGAAAAGTACCTTGGTCAAGCAGTGCCAAAATGCGTTCTCGGGCAGTCATTTTTCCCATAGCCACTTGTTTCTCAATGGCTTTGTCACCACCTCCCTTTTCGATAATTGCCTTTTTCTGGCGTAATGCCAGGATGTTTTTCTTTAATGTCATAATTCAGTTGTTTGAATTAATAAAAATCGATTGTTCAGTTTAAATTTAGTTTTAAATTCGGGCACAAAAATAGCACTATTTTTACAAAAGTGTGCATCTTTTACGGTAAAGAGAATTCGTCTTTACCCAACTGTTTCTTACTTAGCTGTTTCAATATTTTTTTTCTTACTGAATTAAATCCCGGAGTGTAGTCTTCGGGCGAAAGAAAACTTAGGTATGCTATCAATTCAACGCCCAAATCAGGTTCAATTTCACTATATTGAGCCAGAATTTTCATTGAAAGCACTTGATGCGATACATCTGAACGTGTTGAAACCATTAAATCAAATAAAAAATTAATAATTTCAACACTAAGAGGATAACCATTGTAAAGATTATTAATTATTGAGAGGAAAGAACGAAGTGTCCCTTTGTGTTTTTCAAAAGGCAATTTTTTAAATATCTTATTAATGTGATTATCAGAGAACCACGAAGGATTTTTTCTGCTTATTTTATCGCAAACCCAACCAGCCCGCCATGCAATTGATTTATCATCAACAAACATAAAATCAAACAATTCATCAAACACATGAGGATTGGCATAAACATATTCTGCAAGTTTATCGGCATACAGAAGTTCTAACGGATTTCTTAATTCGTCAATCAGATTCATTTGTTTCGATTTAACATCAGCAAAAAACTACGTTTGTAATTACTTCGAAGCCAATGTGTTTGTTTAGCGATTCTTTAATTTCGGTTCCCGAAAGAAATAAATCATGCCGAAGCACCGCAGATGACAAGGTTACATACAAAACTTTTCGTTTTATTTCCAATTTAGTGGTGTATTGCATAATTGAATTGCCCAGCACTTTCGGCCATGCATCAATCAATCTTTTTTCGGCAAGTTTCCGATCTATTTGATTTGACTTAAGTACCTGATCAATTACTGATGATAAAAGTTCGGTATTTCGGCGACGCATTATTAATTTCGCAATTTAAGTATCTGACCTACTTTTGGACCTTCGTTATAAGGCATACCATTTATATCGTATAAATTACGAAGCAAAATTCCATATTCCTGCGAAATAAGAAACATAGTTTGTCCCTCTTTTACTTCATGTATAGGATATTCCTTTGAAGCTATACGTTTTTTGGTTTGTAAATACACCCTCATTCCGGGCAGAAGTTGCATTCCACTCTGTACATCGTTAAATCTCAATATTCTGTTTTCAGACATATTAAATTCATCGGCAATACTGCCCCAGTTATCGCCTGCTACTGCTACAACGTAGCGCACTCCGTTATTTTTGTTCACTTTATGTTTTACAAAAGCATCTACATAACCCATCGAACCTTCTGCTTTTGGTTTTTGATCAGAAGTAATAATTTCACTTTTACTTTGTTCTATATCAAATTTATGTAAACCATAATTATCTATCAGCGAAATAAGTTTAAAAGCATAAGTAGCATCAGTAGCATAACCGGCATTTTTCAAACCATGCGCCCAGGCTTCGTAATCGGTTCGGTTCAATTCAAAAAGTGATGCATAACGGGGACGATTTTTTAAAAATTCAGAATGATCCTGAAACGATTCAATAACATTTCCGTATTTTCTGAAGCATTCGTTTTTACTATCGTCGGTATATGTTACTGATTCTCCTTTCCAGTCCGAACATTTTATTCCAAAATGATTATTTGCATTAATGGCTAACCAACTTTTACCTGCCGACGATTCAAGCAATCCCTGGGCAAGAATTATGCTTGCAGGTATTCCATATTGAGATTGTTGCTTTTGGGCTAACTGCGAATATTTATCAATATACTCTATATAAGTTTTGTTTTGTGTTTGCGAAAACAAAGTAGAACATATTGTGAACAGAATAAAAAGTTGTGAAATAATTATTGTTGCTTTTTTCATTACCATGATTTTTTTAAATTTACATTCGCAAAATTAAAATTTATTCTCTGAAAAAATACGGTTATAACAAGATAATTTTATACTTTTGTTCAAAGCTTATTTATAATTACAACAAAATCAGCCGAAAATCATTACATAAAAGCTTACATTAACTGTAAAAAGTATGCAAAAGAAAATTATTGAAACAATTGTACTGGAATATTTAAATGATGAACTTCCGAATGAATATCAGAATTTGATAGAAGCAGCAAAAAAACAATTACCAAAAGCATGGGCACCTTATTCAGGTTTTCATGTAGGAGCTGCAGTTCAGCTCGAAAACGGAGATATTTATGCAGCAAGTAATCAGGAAAATTCAGCTTATCCTTCAGGCATTTGCGCTGAGCGTAACGCAATTTTCTATGCTAATTCTCAGGCTCCTGATATTGCTGTAAAAGCAATTGCAATTGCGGCATTAACAGGCGGAAAACTACTCAACAATCCTATCACACCTTGCGGAGCTTGCAGACAAGTTCTGCTCGAAACCGAACAAAGATTCGGGAAAGATATTATAATTATTCTTTACGGCAGCGATAAAACACAAGTTATAGGGAACGTTAAGCAATTACTTCCATTATGTTTCGAAAAGAAAAGTTTATTGAATACTTTCGATTAAAAAAGTTTAATTTAGAAGAAGATTGATTTTTTTTATTGAGCTGAATTTTGTATTTTGCAGAAAATTTAACCACGGTTAATTGTTAAATGATTTAGGTGTATCTGTAAGCCTGTTTATAGTAAATGAATATAATTCTGAATTTACTTCAAATGCTTACAAAATGAAATTTTATTGTTAATTTTTCGAAATACTTCATACAAATGATGAAGAAAAAATTCACTCTTGAATATACCTTCAAAAAAGGTTCGCTGCCAATTTTGTGGAATCTGATTAGTACCCCTATAGGACTTTCAGAATGGTTTGCAGATAACGTTTTATCTGATGAAAACAAGTACACTTTTGTTTGGGATAAACATACCGAAACGGCATTAGTATTGCACACCAAACAAAATTCATATATTAAAATGCAGTGGGAGGACGACAAAAATACTGACGTTTATTTCGAATTGAGCATTGAAAGCCATCCGCTCACAGGCGATATAGGACTTATTGTAACTGATTTTGCTTTAACAAATGAGATTGAAGATAATAAACTACTTTGGGATCAGCAAATCGATAACTTGAAACGAAAAACAGGACTTTAACTAAGTCAGAAGTTGAGTAAAAGATTTTTTCTGATCTGATATTTACTAATAAATAGCAGGTTGCCATGCAAAAATGCAGAAGGCAACCTTTTGTTTTTATCAAAAAAACCAAATTAAAAATATTTGACTATTTAAATTCCTGCCGATTAAGTTTTTTGAAGTAACTTTGCAGCTTAATTTCTTAAAGTTCTTACAGTTTTTTTACTTTGAAAATCATACAAAAGTAAGAAATACACCTAAACAAAAACCCGTAAATTAATGCTAAAACGAATTGATTTATATTTGTTAAAGCGATTTGGATTGTTGCTGCTCATGACTTTCATGATTTGCCTGTTCATTTTGCTTATGCAGTTTTTGTGGAAACATTTCGAAGATCTTGTAGGTAAAGGAATAGGCTGGGATACCTTGGCCGAATTCTTTCTTTATGCTATTTTGTCACTTGTACCAATGTCGTTACCACTCGCAATTTTGCTTGCATCGCTTATGACTTTTGGCAATCTCGGCGAAAATTTTGAGTTAACCGCAATGAAAGCTTCCGGAATTTCACTTTTCAGAATTATCAGACCTTTAGTAATCTTTATAATACTTATAAGTTTTGGCGCATTTTATTTTACAAATACAATAGTTCCGATTTCGCAAAAAAAACTCTGGACTTTGATTTATTCACTGAAACAAAAAGCTCCTGAACTTGAAATACCAACCGGAGAATTTTATACAGGAATCAATGGCTATAATCTTTATATCAGAGAAAAAGACGACCGATTGCTGAAAGATATGATGATTTATGATTTTTCGAACGGTTTTAATAATGCAACAGTTATGGTAGCCGATTCAGGAAGAATTCATCTGACTGCTGATAATAAATACCTATTTCTTGTACTTTACGATGGCGAAAGTTTCGAGAATGTGAAGAAACAAAAAATAAGCAATTCATTTGAGAATGTTCCTTACAGACGAGAAGTTTTTAGTCGTAAAGAAATATTGATTGATTTTGATTCTGAGTTTTCTCGACTTGACGAATCAGTTTTCGAGGATCAGTATATCAGTAAAAATGTACAGCAATTATCTTCATCAATTGACTCTGTAAATAAAATTATTGATATCAGGTCAACAGAATTGGCTCAGGATATTATCAATCACCGGTACTTTGGTCGTGAATATGCCACAAATCGTTCGCTCGAAGTCAATGAAAATATTGAAATTCAGAATTTCAAACCAGATTCATTGTATTTATCGCTCAATTTGGATGAAAAAAGCCGTGCAATGTCTTCGGCCATTCAGCGGGCTAACGAAATGAACAGCCAAATACAATACAATAATGTTATGCTTGGCGATTCAAACTTTTATGTTACACGCCACAAAATTGAATGGCACCGAAAGTTGACTTTATCGTTTGCATGCTTAATTTTTTTCTTTATAGGCGCGCCTCTTGGAGCCATTATTCGAAAAGGAGGTTTGGGTGCTCCGGTAGTAATATCGGTTATCATGTTCATATTTTATTATATAATTGATAACACAGGTTTTAAAATGTCGCGTGAAAACATTTGGACAGCATTTGAGGGTATGTGGCTTAGTTCAGCTGTTTTATTGCCAATCGGTATTTTTCTCACCTACAAAGCAGCTGTTGACGCTACACTTTTTAATGCCGAAGAATATGCAAAATTTATAAAAAGAATAAGATTTTTTTTCAATACCAAAATATTGAAGAAAAAATATATTTACGAAGAAAGTTAAAAAACAAAATAAACAATTCATGGAATCAAAATTAAACTCTATAGCAGAAGCTATTGAAGAAATAAAAAATGGGAAAATAATTATCGTGGTTGACGATGAAGATCGCGAAAACGAAGGTGATTTTATTTGCGCCGCAGAATCAATTACCCCTGAAATGGTGAATTTTGTAATTAAACACGGACGAGGGGTTCTCTGTGCACCAATTACTGAAGAACGTTGCGATGAACTGGATCTTGAGATGCAAGTTGATAAAAACACATCGTTTCATGCAACTCCTTTCACTGTAAGTGTTGATAAACTGGAAGGTTGTTCATCTGGAGTTTCGGCTGCCGACAGAGCAGCAACACTCCGTGCCCTTGCCGACCCTGCATCAAAACCTGAAACTTTCGGGCGCCCGGGACATGTTTTTCCACTCAGAGCGCGCTCAAAAGGAGTTTTGCGCCGTGCCGGACATACCGAAGCAGCAATTGATCTTGCGCGCCTTGCCGGTATGTATCCTGCTGCAGTGCTTATCGAAATTATGAATGACGACGGTACAATGGCTCGACTTCCGGACTTACTTGAAATTGCCGAAAAGTACAATTTAAAAATAATATCCATCAAAGATTTGATTGCATACCGACTTAAAACCGAATCGTTAGTAGAAAAAGGTGAAAAAGTTTACATGCCGACTCAATTCGGTGAATTCAAATTAATTCCATTCCGTCAAATTTCGAATGGACTTGAGCATGTAGCACTCATTAAAGGTGAATGGACAGAAGATGAAAGTGTGCTTGTACGTGTTCACTCCTCGTGTGTTACCGGCGATATCTTTGGCTCGATGCGTTGCGAATGTGGCGAACAACTTCATAAAGCTATGAAACTTATCGAAAAAGAAGGTAAAGGGGTAATTGTTTATATGAATCAGGAAGGTAGAGGAATTGGTTTGATGAATAAAATTAAGGCTTACAAACTTCAGGAAGAAGGACTTGACACTGTTGAAGCTAATTTGCACCTCGGATTCAATGCCGATGAGAGAGATTATGGTGTGGGAGCGCAAATTCTGAGAGAACTTGGCGTTCGAAAAATTAAGCTTATGACTAACAATCCCGTTAAAAGAATCGGCCTTGAAGCTTACGGCTTAACAATAATTGAAAATGTTCCGCTTTTAATTGAACCAAACAAACATAACGCTTTTTATATGAAAACTAAAAAGTTACGTATGGGTCATAAACTCGATTTGAATAGTTGAAAGAAAAAAATGAAAAATGTAGAAAAGTAAAATGAAGAATGAAAGAATGTAAAAAGCAACTGAATATTTCTTACTTACTTTCTTTCTTAATTTCCACTTGACAAACTTTATAAACTTTCAACATTATAAACTTTAGGAACTTTACAAACTAAAATGAAGACAGCATTAATAACCGGTACCACATCTGGCTTTGGAAATGCTTTTGCACATCGAATGGCAAAACTTGGATATAATTTAATTATCACAGGACGCCGTAACGAAAGACTTTTAAATCTTGCAAAAGAACTTTCAGATAATTACAAAATTGATGTTTTACCACTTTGCTTTGATGTACGGGATAAAAAAGCCTGTGAAGATGCAATTTCATCCATTCCGGAAAAACTAAAAAACATTGATATACTTGTAAACAATGCCGGACTTGCTGCCGGGGCAACTTCTTTTGATGAAAGTCTTGTTGATGATTTTGAACAAATGATTGACACAAATATTAAAGGTTTACTATACATATCGAAACTGATAGTTAATGGCATGATTGAAAGAAGAAACGGACTTATCGTAAATATTTCGTCCATTGCCGGTATCGAGGTATATCCAAATGGCAGTGTTTATTGTGCTTCTAAACATGCTGTAAATGCAATTAGTAAAGGTATGAGAATAGATTTGGTAAAACATGGAATAAGGGTAAGTACAATTTCACCGGGATCGGTTGAAACGGAATTTTCATTGGTAAGATATAAAGGCGATAATCAAAAAGCGCGCGCAGTTTATGCAGGTATTACTCCGCTTACAGCAAATGATATTGCTGATGCACTTGAATTTATTGTTACACGTCCACCGCATGTAAGCATAATCGATATTCAAATTAATCCTGCTCAACAGGCAAATACCTATATTATTCATCGAAAAAATCAATAAAAAATTGACTTTAAAAATGATATTCAAATTTTACATTGCAATTTATTGAAATATTTTCATGTTTTTTATACCTTAAAATCAGATAAATTTAAAATATCTAAAAAAAATCATTATTTTTGTGTTTCCTAAATTCCCAAATCAGATTGAATGCATGAAAATCTGTATCGAAAAGGAACTAATATATTAAAACTTATTGATGACAAATGAATTCAATTGAGCTGAACAATGAATCTGAGGTTACACAAACTGAAAATCAGGTAAAAACAGAAGAAGTTATTGAAGTTGTAACAGAAGAAGTTAATACCGGAATAACCGATGAAACATCCGAAAATTTCGAATCATCCGCTGTTGGAAGCACAACTATGGAAGAGGAATCAACACTTAACTCAAAGCCTGCCCCTTTAAATGGTAAGAGTAAATCTGAAATGGTAGAACAACTGAAAAACTTGCTCGAAAGCGATGTTGAAGAAGTTAAAAACCATGTAGAAGAACTCAAACAACAGTTTTATAAAAAAATTAAAGCCGAACACGATGAGCAAAGAAAAGTGTTTATTGAAAACAATCAGGATGAAGAAGTTGAATTTGTTCCTGTTGTAGCTGCTGAAGAAGAAACCTTTAAATCATTACTTAATGAATTTAAAGCACGGAAATTAGCTCACACATCTCAAATTGAAATTGAAAAGGAAAAAAACCAAGCACGTAAACTCGAAATAATTGCAGAGTTAAAGAAAATGGTTGAAAGCAATGACGATGTATCAAGTCACATAAATCGATTTAAAGAATTACAAAAAGATTGGAAATCTATTGGTCAGGTACCCGCAACAGTTGCAACAAATATCTGGAAACAATATAATAATTATCAGGAATCATTTTGGGACTTAATAAAAATTAATAATGAACTCAGAGAATACGATTTCAAAAAAAATCTTGAAGCTAAAACTCATTTATGTGAAACTGCCGAAAAACTTATTGAAGAAAATAATGTAGTAACTGCATTTAATGAACTTCAGAAACTTCACGATGAATGGCACGAAACAGGACCGGTTTCGCGCGAATTTCGCGAACAAATTTGGGACAGATTTAAGGCTGCTTCAGCTGTTATTAACAAAAAACATCAGGCTCATTTCGAAGGTGTAAGAAAACTTGAAGAACAAAACTTTGCATTAAAAACTGAAATATGTGATAAGCTTGAAGCTATCGAATTTGACAAAATCACTTCAAGTAAATTATGGGAAAAAGCCACTCAGGATGTACTCAACTTACAGGAAGAATGGAGAGGAGTAGGTTTTGCGCCGCGTAAAGTGAATCAAAAGATTTTTGATAGATATCGTAAAGCTTGTGATACATTCTTTGAAAAAAAGGCTACATTTTACAAATCAGTAAGAACTGAAATTACAGCAAACACCGATAAAAAAAGAGAGCTTTGCCGAATTGCAGAAGAACTTAAAGACAGTACTGACTGGAAAGAAACCACTGAAAAAATGATTCAACTTCAAAAAGAGTGGAAACAAATAGGATCGGTTTCTAAAAAATATTCTGACGAACTTTGGAAACGTTTTATCACTGCCTGCGATTATTTCTTCATCGAGAAAAACAAAAATGTTGATAGTCAGCATAATGTTGAAACTACAAATCTTCAACTCAAAAAAGAATTGATAAATAAAATAGAAACTATAGATACTTCTTCGAATCCCGAACTCGCATTGCAAACATTAAGGGAATTCATTGCTTCATGGAATTCAATAGGACATGTACCTTTTAGAGATAAAGATAAAATTCACAAAGAGTACAGGGCAGCTATCGATAAGCAATTTGAGAAACTGAATGTTGATGCTTCGCAACGCAGACTTGAATCTTTCAAAAATAACCTGAAAGATATGACTACTAAAGGTGAAAACAAACTTTTTCGTGAGCGGGAAAAACTTGTAAAAACCTATGAACATCTTAAGGCTGAAATTTCGACTTATGAAAATAACATTGGCTTTTTTACTTCAACATCCAAAAAAGGCGGTGGTTTAATTAAAGATATGGAACGAAAAATTGAAGCGCTGAAAGAAGAAGCTAAACTGCTTGAACAAAAAATTAAGATGATTGATGATAATATCCAATAACAAAAAAATCCCGAAATTAAATTTTCGGGATTTTTTTGTTATTCAATTTTTTCACTATTCAAACATATTCCTGAACCTTGAAAAGAAATCGCGGGAAGCAGATGAATTTGGTTTTACATTTGGCGAAGCATCAAGCTTTTCAATTAAATGACGTTCATCTCTACTTAAATTTTCAGGTATATAAACACCCACATTCACAAGTAAATCACCGGTTCCGTAACGATTTACACTTGGCAATCCTTTTCCGCGCAAGCGCAAAACTTTACCGGGTTGAGTACCAGGTGCAATATTTACTTTCACTTTACCATCAACTGTTGGCACTTCAACCGAACCACCAAGAACAGCCATTGGCATAGTTAACAACAAATTATATACAAGGTCATTTTCATCGCGGATTAATTCAGGATGCGCATCTTCTTCAATAAGAACTAATAAATCGCCATTTACACCTCCACGAGGCGCTGCATTTCCTTTACCACTTACCGAAAGTTGCATACCTTCCATTACACCGGCCGGAATATTTACGCTGATAACTTCATCTTCTCTTGTAATTCCTTCGCCGGCACAATGCGTACATTTATCTTTAATAATTTTTCCTTCGCCATGGCATGTCGGGCATTCCGACTGTGTTTGCATCCGTCCAAGAATGGTTTGTTGTACTGAAGTTACTCTACCGGTACCATGACAGGTTGTACAGGTTACGGATTGTGAACCATTTGCAGCCCCTGTGCCGTTACAATATTTACAAGAAACAGCTTTTTTTACTTTAAGTTTCTTTTCAACTCCTGAAGCAATTTCGCTAAGGTTAAGCTTTACTTTTACTCTCAAATCAGATCCCCTACGAACTCTTTGTCCTCCCCTACCCGATGAACTGCCGAAACCACTGAAACCGCCAAAACCTCCAAAATGTCCACCAAAAATATCTCCAAAATGTGAGAATATATCATCCATTGTCATTCCACCACCTCCGAAACCACCTCCCGCAGCTCCGCCTAAACCTGCGTGCCCAAACTGATCGTAACGTTGACGTTTTTGTGGATCGCTAAGTACCTCATATGCTTCAGCTGCTTCCTTAAATTTCTCCTCAGCTTCTTTATTTCCGGGATTTTTATCAGGATGATATTCGATAGCTTTTTTGCGGTAAGCTTTTTTTATTTCTTCAGCAGAAGAGCTTTTCGATACTCCCAATATTTCGTAATAATCTCTTTTTGACATGTTTATATTTAGTGTTTCGCGTTCTGTGCTTTTTTAAATTGAAAGTTTATTAAGTTTGTAAAGTAGAAAGTATGAAATTGAGAAAATAAGAAAATAAAAAAGTAAGAAATTAAGAAATTATCTGATGGTTTTTACTTTTTTTCATTTTTTCATTTTTCATTTTACATTCCTTCATTTTACATTCCTTCATTCTGTTGCTACATTTGTATTTACTCTCCCACTACAACTTTTGCAAAGCGAATAACTTTTTCATTCATCGTGTAGCCTTTCGACACACAATCAATAATTTTTCCTTTCAATTCTTCAGTAGGAGCCGGAAAAGTGGTTACAGCTTCATGAATATCAGTATTAAAAACTTCATTTTCAGTTGGGATAGCTTTAACGCCATTTTGAAGCAGAAAAGCTATAAACTTTGAATAAATCAGTTCTATTCCTTCACGAACAGCATCAATATCTTCGGCTGATTTCATTACACCAAGTCCGCGTTCGAAATCGTCGATAAGAGGTAGCATATTTACAAGTACACTTTCGCCGGCTGTTTTTATCAAATCAGAGCGTTCTTTAATCGTTCTTTTTCGATAATTGTCAAATTCTGCCATCAGGCGGAGATTCTTATCGTTTAACTCCGCACATTTTTGTGTCATCTGCTCAAAATCTACTGCAATCTTGTCGGCTTCCTGCTCTGCAGTTTCTTGCGTTTGACTCTCAGTATTATTTTCAGTTGAATTTACAGTTGCATCCTGTTGATTTTCGACTGTTTCGGGTGCAGTATTTTCCGTTTTTTCTTTATTTTTTTTCATTTTTCAAAAATTACAAATTAACTTTTGGTAAAATTAAGTCCGCCGCTTGATAGCAATAATTTTGCCAAACCACCCCGAAACAGCATTTGGCAGTTTCGGGGTGGCATATTGTCAGTTTACTGAATTAATCTCAAAAATTGTACGACAAAAAATCATAAAATATTTAATTAGATGCCATTTCCAACCAGTCAATAAAATTCTTTGGATTTTCGTCAAATGTAAACGGTTTATTAAGCGGCATTCCCTGATTATCAAGCATTACATAAAAAGGCTGAGCATTCGCGCCAAATTTTACACGCTGTAAATAACTCCATTTATCGCCTATAGTTTTAATGGTTCTGGTTTTACCATTTTCTTCAATTTGATAAGGTTCGGAAAGTTCCTTTTTATCATCCACAAAAAGTGTTATCAACACAAATTTCTTTTCCAATAAATCCTTAACTTTAGGATGAGTCCAAACCGATGCTTCCATTTTTCGACAATTTACGCAACCAAAGCCTGAAAAATCCACAACTACAGGCAAACCTTTTTGAGCGGCATAAGCCATTCCAATATCGTAATCGTCGAAAGCAGCATGAACTTCGTTTTTATACAAATTAAAATCCTGCGTGTAAAGGGGTGGCGAAAATGCGCTTATAGATTTTAGAGGCGCTCCCCATAAACCGGGAACCATATAAACTGCAAATGAAAAAGAAATTATTGCAAGAAAAGTTCCTAAGACTGATGTATGCTTAGTTTCATCGTCGTGTGGAAATCTGATTTTTCCGAGCAGATAGAAACCCAGAAGAATGAAAATAACAATCCATAATGCAAGAAATACTTCTCTGTCGAGTATGCGCCAACCATAAGCCAAATCGGCAACTGATAAAAATTTCAATGCAAGCGCCAACTCAATAAATGCAAGGACTACTTTTACCTTATTAAGCCAACCTCCTGATTTTGGCAAAGTTTTGAGCCATGAAGGGAAAAATGCAAAAAGCGTAAATGGAATTGCAAGCGCAACTGCAAAACCAAACATGGCAATTGCCGGTGCAAGAATTGAACCTGTTGTGGATATTTCTACAAGCATAAAACCGATAATGGGACCTGTACACGAAAATGAAACAAGCGCCAAAACAAATGCCATTAACAAAATACTGATAATTCCGGTTGTTTTTTCTGCTTTTGCATCGAGTTTAGTTGACCATGCAGATGGCAATGTAATTTCGAATGCGCCAAAAAACGAAATGGCGAAAACTACTAACAATAGGAAAAATAAAATATTAAACACCGCATTGGTTGACATATCGTTTAATGCACTCGAACCAAAAATCAGTGTAATAAGAATTCCAAGGGTAACATAAATGAATATTATGGATAAACCGTAAAGTAACGCATCTTTCTGTCCTTTTCCTTTGTTTTCGGAACGTTTCAGAAAGAAACTTACCGTCATAGGAATAATGGGCCAAACACAGGGTGTGAAAAGTGCGAGAAATCCACCGGCCAATCCGGCAAGAAAAATCAGTAATAATGCCATAGATCCTTTCGTGTCTGTAATACTATCGCCAAAACTGCGTAATTCTTCAATCACAGGCTTCCAGTAATCTGCAACTTTAGTTTCATTGGAAACTTGTTGAATTTGATTATCGGCTGTGTCAACAACCTGAGTTGTTTCAATTTTTTTTTCGGTTTCAGCACCAATGGTCACATTCGCTTTGAAATTTGCTTGTCCAAACCCAAAATCTTCGCGTGCAGGCGGCAGGCAACTTTCATCATTACATACCATAAACTCAACATAACATTTAAGTTTTACTTGTGAAATATCATCAAAAGTAATTTTCTGAACAAATATAGCTTCTTTAGCATACCAGTTCAATTTCATATCGAAATTCGGGTCATAAGACTCTATCAGCTTCGAAAGTGATTTGAGTTCACCCGTTTTTTTAGCGCCTTCTATTGACTCAAAAACAATTTTTGTTGGAACCGGACCATCATTTGGAATATTTAGTCCGTATAAATGCCAACCTTCATCAATTTTGGCTTTAAAAGTTACATCGGCTGAATTTGAGGTTATATTTTTTACTTCAAAGTGCCATTTAACCGGCTCATAAATTTGTCCGATTGCGCTTACTGCAACTAAAGCAGTGATAATGAACAATATTAGTTTTCTCATATTATTTCTGAAATTTTATTGTTGCAAAAATAAAAACATTTATGAATATATGAATATCTTTTCATTTGTTATTTTAATAAATTAACACCTTTTGAGGGAGATTGAGGGAAATTCAAAGGAATAAAAAATCGACTTCAACTTTCTTTGATACTTATTATTACTTTACTTTTAGTGTGTTTATTTAAAATATACTGAAAAGCATCCGGAGTTTCAATTAAAGGAAAAATTTTATCAATTACTGGGATAATCTTCCCTTCAATCGCTAGATTAGTAATAAATTTCAAATCATCGATATTTGATTTAGCAGCATGAAAAATCATTTTCTTAGAACCAAATGATAAAATCCAACCAAATAAAATTGATTTTATTACCTGTGACATAGAACCACCTGCCATAACATATCTGCCATTGGGTTTCAGTAGTTTTTTGCACAAAGTAAGCGGATAATTACCGTTTACAGCTAACACAATATCAAATTTTTCAGTTAACTGATTTATGTTAACTCTTGAATAATCGAACACAAAATCAGCTCCCAAAGATTTTGATTGTTCTATATTTCTCGAACTGCAAACAGCCGTAACTATCGCTCCAAAATATTTCGCTAATTGCAATGCATAAACTCCTACTCCTCCACTACTTCCCAGAATTAAAATATGTGCATCTTTTGATACTTTACATTTATCGCGTAATGCCTGTAAAGCAGTAATTGCTGCAAGTGGCAATGCGGCTGATTCAATAAATGATAATTCAATAGGCTTTAAAGTAAAAGCCTTTTCGGGTGCATTTACATATTCGGCAAATCCTCCAAATCCGCAATCAGAAAGTTCTCCAATTACATTATCGCCAACTTTAAAATTCTTAACATTATTTCCGACTGATACAACTACACCGGAAATGTCAGCTCCAAAAATTTTTCTCTTAGGAGCAAATCCAAATTGCATCATTCGGTAATCAGCAGCATTAACTGAGGTAGCACGAATTTCAACCAATAATTCATTTTCGGAGGGAATTGGTTTCACTGTTTCGCAATAATTTAATTTTTTCTTTTCGTAAAGTACGGCTTTCATAAATTCATTTCTCATTATTTTTTTTTGCAACAAAAAATTTTTGAATATATCAAATAAATTAAAGCACTGATTTAACATAAATATAAAAATTTAAAATTTATCCGCAACAAAAAATACGTATTCCTCTTATAAAAAACCGGAGTAATGATAAAAAAAATCAATACTCCGGCAAATTTTATTAATTTAAAAGATAACCAATCTACAATCTCATTTTAATTTTTCGCAGTCACAAACATATCTTCAAATCATTAAAATATCACCTTGTCAGCATAAACTTAAAACTTACGCCAAAGTTTGTTGACGAAACCGGGAATGTAGAAGAAATAAGCGGCGTACTCATTTGCCGGTCGTAGAAAAGCTGGATATTTACTTTTGAACTGAACACATAATCGGCAATTATTTTCATTGTAAACAGGCGATTACCGCTCGAAGCCTGCGTCAGGTTTTCTTCAACTTTACGTATTAGCGATTTAATATCCTTATAAGAAATATCCATATTCAGTTTGAGATCGTTTTTAATGCGCGATTGCTGATCGGTTTTTAATTTCAGAATCACATCGAAATCTTTAATTAAATATCCGACTCCCAACACAAACTCATCGGTTGAAGCATCGATTAACTGCGTACTTGCCAGATTTAGCGCCAGGTTACGCTGTTTGCGATACTCAAGTTTCGTTGTCATGCTGTTTTTAAGCGCGGCATTTATACCAATAAGCGGACTAAACTGTTCGTTGAGTACAATTCCAGAAATATCATAAGGCGATGAAGGAATCGGGTTACTCGTTTGAACATCGCGTACATAACCCATTTCGGAACCACTGCCCATAGCTACCCATGTTGAATACGAAGTATATGAATTAATACTGTAACGGCTTGTATAAGCATGAGAAATGCTGATTGAACGGAAATTATTTTTTACCCATGGAATACGTGAAAGTCCATCGTAACTTATGCGCCAGTTTGGCAAAATACTAAGTAACGAAAGAAACGGACTTGTACTTACTGTGGTAGGGTCTTTTCCGGTATATGCTGCAAGAAATGCAGGAATAAGTACATCTGCTGAATTTAATCCGTAGGTTCCGAGCGTTGAATTATATTCTTTTCCGGCAACATTAGGAATTTCGCTAAAAAATCCCGTAGTAGGATAATTTGTACCTTTTAACTGCGAATTTAATCGCCCGGCAATAATAGCACGATTTTCAAGAAAAGTATTAAACGGTTCGGAAGCATAATTTTGGTCAGCGCCTTTTATACCTTTAAATGCAGTAGCAATAGCAACCTGTGTTATGTTATAACTACCGGTAAATGTTTGAGGCATACCATCGAACATATACTGAATGGTAGTATTCGAAGCGATGTAACGTTTTCCGTTCAAATCAATTTTCAGACCAGGAATTGGCTCAACAGTAGCTTTAATATCGAAATCGGAAGTAAACGCAGTTGAAGCGGGGTTAACAATGGAATCGCTGATAAATAACCATTTATTATCAATAGCGTTTTGAATTGTATTATTATCGTGGAATCCGAATGCAAAGCCTATACCCGGAGCATAAACTCCGTTACCTATATTTTCCTGCCCCATTAATCCCGGTTTAGGGAAAAATCCGGGAATTACCATACTACTTGTCTGACGATAAGTTACCGAAGCGCGACGCATCATCATAGCCATACGCGCGGCAATATCCATAAACTGTTGACCTGCTGTTCTGGCATTCGGGTCAGTTGAAATTATGGTAAGATTTACACTATCAAGTTTTACACGAGGAGTAACGACCAATGAAGTCCCATCAACTAATTTGTATGGTATTTTAAGTTCTTTACCGGTTTTCCTATCAGTAAATTTCAGTTCTATTTTTTCTGTACCAAGTTTATGTCTGATAGTATCTGAAGTATTGCGTTCAATGCTTATACTTTGTTTATAAGTTTTCGGCTGAAAACGCGAAGGTGCTGGCGGTTGATTTCCATAACGTCTGTTTACTTCTTTCAGATATTTCGACTTATTATACAATGTCTCGAAATTTAGATTAGCATCACCCTGCCACGCTCCCATGCTTGATGCTACGTTACCAATATCGGCAGCTCCCTTTATGCGAGCAGTTCTGTTCCAGCTATATGTAGAGTTATACGAAGTATTGGCAGTAACCCAGTCGAACAAAGGAATTTTGTTGATAGGCACAGCCCACGAAGCAGTAAATACCTGCTGATAAGTGAAAGGTGTTCCGAGTTTACGAATGCTTTCCATAACGGTATCGCGCCATTGTTCGTAATATTCCTTACCAATTTCTGGAGTGAAATAACTTTCTTCAATATTGGCATTCATAGCAGTTTGAAGACTGAAACGAAGGGATTTTGTCAAATCATATTTAATATCGAACTGGCGATTCCACATGAAATCTTTACTAAATGTAAGATCAAGCGCTTGTTCGCCTGCAACTGCATAATTATTAAAATCGCGAAGTTTGGTTTGAGTAAACTGACGGTTCATATCTGTACTAAAACTCAACGATTGTGGCATATAGTTCAGATTAAAATCCTTTAAAATAGCGAATGCAGGTTTGCTGAATGCTTTTACATTTTTAAACGGTTCGAAAGGTTGAGGCTGGAAAGAGAAATTGTAATTCAAAGATCCCCTTTCCTGTTTACTCATATTTTTTTCGATTTCAGATGTATGCTGATTCGATTCAGTAAACGAATAACTGAATGATAAGTTAGCCGGATCGTAAAATTGAGGTTTTTTACTTTTTATATTGACTCTTGCGGATGAAATATTGAAACTTTTGGTTGTCTGAACAGTTTGTGCAAGTAAATTAAGAGAATCTTTTTCAGCAGCCGTATTCAAATTATCCAATGCTTCTGTCATCAACACATCTTTATCGAGGGGATTATATTTTGGAGTAACAGTTTCGTTGGTGTAAGAGAAATATGCAGGCAATTGTAATTTAGCATTTTCAGGCAGGAATCGACCGAGTTCCATCGAAGTAGAGAAATTCATTTGATACATATCGTCCATACGTCTATCCATAACATTACTTTCGATACTTCCGTAACCGGCAGTTTCCATACGACCGGAGAAGTTAACTCTACCAATATCAGACAATCCAAGCGAAGCATTTGCCATAGCAGCCCAACCGCCATCTTCGTTGAATTCTGTCATGCGTAGTTCATTTACCCAAATTTCTCCCGCCTTCACTGAATTCGAAATATTTCGAACGCCGATCATTATATTCTGTACATCGGAAATTGTAGGATTACCCACTACAGTAATTTTATTCAATGGTTTGTCATCATCATAAACAACATAAGGAATGAGGTTAGAAACGCCCGAAGAACTACCTTTATCCCGATTTCGGCGAAGTTTGACTTTAGTAAGTTTATCAAAACTGAAGTCGAACATATTTTCGGGATACCAAACTATTGCGCGGTCAATTTCGCTTTCCGAGCTGTAAATTCCCTGCGGAGTTAATTTGAGTGGTATCTCGTATTCGTAGTAATTATTTACCATATCGGTACCAATGCGTACGAAGCAACTCAGTTCATAATCGCCAAGTGGATTCACATCATCGAGCATTTTTTCGGCATGTACAAACATTTGAAGGCGTTTATACTGACGCATATCGAAAGAAGTATTTTTGTAAACAGCTTTTGCATCGGTAGGCGAAAGATTCGTAACGCGCATTACCATCGACTGCTCGTTCTGTTGCAGCAACTGAGGCTGTCCGGGATCTACTTCACGTGAAATTCCGGGAGGTAAAACATAATTTACTGGCGATTTGTCAGCATTTTCCTCAATATTTACTGCGAGTACATCGAGTTTTCCTTCTGTAGGTGCGGTTTTGCCTATTGGCATAAGGTTTTTGGTAACAGAACGCCATTCGCCGCGTACCAAATCGAGTGTTGCAAAACGTAAATGTGTTTCTTTTTCGAAATCGGTAAGGAACATACGTATAAATCTGATGGATTTAAAATTGCGAATAGTTCCAATTTTATCGTCTAACTCCCGAATTGGAATTTTGAATTGATACCAGGTAACAGGTTCTATATTACCATTTTCAAGCTTTACGTTAGATGTAATCTGATCGGTAATATAATTTGTTCCCAACACCATATTTCCGGGACGGATACTTACTTTATACTGATAATATTTTTCATATTCATTGAGTGTATTATCATTGTTCAAATCTTCAATATCAGGTAAAGAAGTTGCAGTTGTCGTAAATTGTTCGTCAACGCTCGAAGCATCGGGCGAGTTACCTTCAGTACCGTTATAACGTTTGTAACGGGTTAAAATATCAGCATTCTGATCATCGTAAACTGTTCCGCGATAAAAATGATAGTTATCACCTGCAGGGTCATTTAATGGCGAAAACGGATCATTTTCCAGTTTTTGTCTTGCCAGTGGGTTTAGTTTTGCTTTAAGTTTATCAAGATAATCGCTGTATCCGGGAAAATCTTTTTCTTCATCCGATGACAAACCATTCAAACCAACATCCTGCTTAGCTCGTGCTCCGGCTGTATTATCAAATGCTGTTACAGTCGATTGAATTTTTGGTACTTTTCCCCACACAGTAATATCAGTTTTGGTAAGATCGCCATCGACAGGTAATCCATGTTCAAATGCTTTTTTTCCATCTTTTAGAATATCCTCGCTTATATCTCCTAAGTTGAAATACAGATCGCCTCCTTTTACATTTTTATCGTAAATAAACGGATCCATCATCCAAAACTCAATATATTCAATATTCGCGGTTTCGAAATCGGTAACATCGAGTTTTCGCATAATTCCACCCCAACGTTTTTCAGGGAAAAGCAAATTCCCATCGGCATCAATATTATCTGCATCGAGATTATACGGTCCTCTTTCGCGAGGATAATATGAAAGATTCATAATAGTCATGCGGGTTGTAAGGTTAGATGGCGTTTCCCGATTAGGGAAAATTTCGGGAATAAATACGTTTCGGGTGTAATGATTCGATTGCGATTCCGCGTTATTCCGTAAATTTGGTGGCGTTGCCGATACATTCTGATTGAGTAACGGATCCACATAATACCAGTTCAATAACGCACGGCTTTTACCATTATCCAGATTGTTACTTAATGCTGCTTCAGGGAATAAAGAATTATTGGTTGGATTGTAAGGCGTACTTGCCAGATACCAGTTTACAGGATAATGAATATCGATGGTGGTTTTTGTCGATTCAAAATCATCGAGATAAGCATAACCCGCTTTCCCCACAACTTTATGATGTCCGGGAACCAATTGTGCAAATTCAGCATTTACAGCAAAAGTTGATGGCTGCGTAGCATTTACAAACGGTAGTTTATCAATCATATTTGTAAGCCATTGAGATTCGCCTCGCCATGCGGTATTTAATCCCCAAATTGTATTTTTAATTGGTTCGTTACCTGTGTTAACTTTAGTTGTGAGAGGCATTTCGGACAGGTGCATAATTGTACCGCCAAATGTAAAATCTTTGCTGAACTCATACTCCAAATGTGTACCAACCAGCGATTTACGCTGCATACTGAACATAGACTGATTTTCGAGTTTCACATCGATATTCGTTCCGGATTCGAGAATAGATTGATTCAGAATAGTAACCGAACCCATAGTGTAATCCACAGTATAATCCACATTCTCGGTAAGTGTTGCACCACCAGCAGTAACAGTTACAGAACCACGTGGTACATTCATGGCGTTCAATCTGATTTCGGAACCGCTCGATGCTTTATACTCGCCCACAATACGGAATTTATTTTTTTCGCTTAACTCCTGCGCAATAACAAGAGTAGAATCATATAATTCCTGAAAAACATATTTTTTAGCGATGACCGGGTCGCCAATCATTTTAGCCAAATGCGAACCAAATGGTTCCAATACAGGAAATATAATTCTTCCTGAAGATGAAAATGCAGTATAACCTTCAATAAAGTCAAATTTTCCGTCGGGATTGCTGTTGTTTTTAACATCAAGTCGATCAAGATTCATAACACGCAACAACAGTTGATTTTTTGTATTACCCTCAGTAAGATATTGCAAATCAGTACCAATTGAATCGTTACGATAAACAATATTGAGTTGAAAATTATCAGGCTGAATTTGCATTGCACCCAGCGAATACACGTTTTTAAGCATCAAATCCCACAAAGCAAGTTGAGGACTTTGCGCTGTACCTTTCAGTAATTTTACCATCAGTGCGTTAGGTGCCTGTACATTATCGGTAGAAAATTCACCAACCTGATATACTTTGCCACCATAAGTATATTCGAAAGCCACACCTAAAACTTCGTCAGGATACAATGCAGATTTTAGCGAAATAATACCCAAATTTGGATTTAGGTTATATTCCGATTGTTCAAGACGACGAGCGCTTTCAATTTTTTCATAATCTTCTCCACCAACTATGCCAAATCCACCTAAATTACTTGATAAAACAGCGTTCGATTGTTGAATATCACGTACGTTAGGTAATGCTCCTACTTCGCCGTAAAGGTTGTTTGCCTGATTTTGAGGTAAATTTCCCTGAGCAAGTTGCTGCCAGTGATTGTTATCGATGCGTTGTGCTTCGCCTAAATCCATAAATGCGATGATATTTCGTGCCTGATCGTAATTTGCCCGTTTATTGGTAATCCAAACTTCCACACGATTAATAGTAATACCTGAAGATATTAAAGGCAAATTTGCCATCGCAGGTTCATAATTATTTCTGAAATAATGACTGAGGAAAAAATGACGGTTATCATCGTAATTGTCAATATTTATCTCAAAATCTGTAGTTTGCGAGCCTCCTTTTGAACTTACGGTTTTAGTTTCAGATTCCTGTTGTGAAGCAATAGCCGAAACGGAAAGTTTTCCGAATTGCAAATCGGTTTTTATACCGAAAAGAGCCGTACTACCTGAAATAAGCGAGCTGTTTAGTTGCATACTCACGTTTCCGGCTTGAATATTCTTTATTATATCATCTTCTTTGCCTTTGTATGCAAGTTTTACTAACTTTTGATCGAAATCGAAAGTAGATTCGGTGTTATAGTTGAGTCCGAAGTTTACTTTATCGCCCACCGATCCGGTTACATTTAGCTGAATTTTTTCATCGAAATCGAAAATTGTACTCTTACGCATGCGTTCCGTCAGCGCCGGATTGTCGAGTTTATTGGTTTTTAAACCAAAAATTAGTTCAGCAGATCCCTGTGTACGAACCTGAACGCCTCCGGGTCCGAAAACTTTATCAGCAGGTCCGATATTAAATTTCATATCAGTAATAGAGAATTTCTCTTCATTCTCCTTCACTTGTTTCGAACCGATTTCTTTCCAGTAATCTGCAATTTCCTTTTTCAATGAATAATTTTTGTATTCTTCGGCCGACATTGATAATGGAGTTGAAATTTCCATTTCGCCAATATAAGTTTTGAAAATATAATTACCTGTACGCGGATCGAGTTCTACTACACGACGAACATTTTCTGGTTTTGGAGAATCGAAAGGCAGTTTTTCACTTACATCCTCATATGTATCCTGTGTATATTTTTTCACAACAGGCACGGTTGCCGACTTTGAAGTGGAAGTAGTATCGCCTGCCGACACCTGATAATTAGTTACAGGACTATAGTAAACAGTAATAAGCGGATAAACCGATCCGACAATCAGAAAAAAAACTATAAGAAACGGAAGGATTTTTTTTGAATATATCATATTAAATAATGATGCCCGGTAAATACTAAGTAAAAATTTAATTAGTTGACTATAATAATTTGAGCGCGAGTTTAATAATTTGCTCAACTTTAAGGTTTGGCTGTTCTTTCATTACTTTATCCACAGCTTTGACTGATGCTGCCTGCACAAAACCAAGCATTACAAGCGCGCTAACAGCTTCGTTTTTCAGTTCGGAATTTTGTACTGAAAACGCAGTTTGACCACTCATAACTCCTGAAGCGGATTTAAATATTTTATCTTTTAAATCAACAATAATTCGTTGCGCGGTTTTGCTTCCAATGCCTTTTACGCTACTTAAGGCAGTGGTGTTTCCAGTAGCAATAAACTCCTGAATTTCCAGTACTGAATACGACGACATTATCATACGCGCTGTATTAGGTCCTATGCCCGAAACAGTAATCAAAAGCAGAAAAAGCTGTCGTTCGTCCTGAGCTGTAAAACCATAGAGTAAATGTGCATCCTCGCGAATTGCTTCGTAAACAAAAAGTTTTGCATCGGATTTACCGTTCAGAGCCGTAAAAGTAGGCAATGTAATATTAATTGCATAACCAATACCCGCTGTTTCAATTACAGTAAATGCAGGTGTAAGTTCGGCAATTTCACCTTTTATATAATCAATCATTGTTTGTTTTTAGTCTGAAAATTTAATGGAAAATCAAATGCAAATATACTTATTATTTACAACCTGAAAAACATACCTTTGTTTAAAACACTGTATTGATAAACGGTAGTTTTTTTTAAAAAGTACAGGCTGAATGTTAAATACATTGAAAATATAATTATTTGAGCAAAGTGTTTATTTACTTTGAGTTCGAAAAGTAAACAAATTAGCAAAATAAACGTTATAATAAAAAATCAAAAAAAATTTAAAGTATTTATTATGAAACAGTTTCTTTTAATTTCAACTCTATGGCTTTCAGCAGTTACAATGGCTTTTGGTCAGTTTTCACTCCCAAAACTTAATTACAGCTACAATGCGCTTGAACCATTTATCGATAGTGTAACTATGCGTATTCATTACACCGCGCATCATGCCGCTTACGTTAACAACCTGAATAAAGCTATAGAAAAAGCGCCACAGCTTAAAGGTAAAACTATTGAACAAATTTTGAATACGCTTAGTACATTACCGGCAACTGTTCAAACAAACATCAGAAACAATGGTGGAGGGCATTTCAATCACACTTTCTTTTGGTCGATACTGACTTCGCCGGATAAAAGCAAAATGTCGCCTGCACTTGAAGAATTTCTTACAAAAAATTACGGAAGTGTAGATAAATTTAAAGCAACCTTCGAAGCACAGGCTTTATCAAGGTTTGGTTCAGGTTGGGTTTGGTTGGTAAAAGGTGATGACAATAAACTGAAAATGTTTACTACTGCAAATCAGGATAATTCAATTATGGATGTAATAAAAGTTCCGGGGAAAGTAGTTTTGGCGCTTGATGTTTGGGAACATGCTTATTACCTCAAATATCAGCAAAAAAGAGCTGATTATGTAAAGGCATTTTGGAATGTGGTGAACTGGGACGAAGTGGAAAAGTTGATGAGTCTTTAGTTTATAGTCAATAGTTTATAGAATTTATTTAGAATATAATTAAGAAAAACTAACATCGATATAAACTAAGATTTATTTGGAGAATTAAAAGCGTGAACCCGAAAGAGTTCACGCTTTTTTTGAGCCTTTTTGGGGGCTCGAACCCCAGACCTATTCATTACGAATGAATTGCTCTACCAACTGAGCTAAAAAGGCAAATTAATTTGAGAAAAACGGCTGCAAATATAATTTTTTTTGTATAAATGCTCAAACAATTCGTTGTAAAAAAGTTATACAGTTTTCACTACTATCCGAAACTTTAAAAATTGAAAATGCCTGAGAATCTCATATTTTTG
>CAYONE010000028.1:0-45953 GCA_964405245.1 uncultured Paludibacter sp. | reverse complement strand
ATTATAATGTCAAAGAACTCTTATATGTAATAAATAGAACTTAACAGCCCTGCGAGGAGAGGGGGACAGTTCAGTGCAAGTAGAAAATTCAAAGCGTAATTATAAACACAATAATATCAATGATTTAGACATGCGAAAGTTGAATAACTTTTAAAAAAACTATACGAATATGAAAATCAGAATAATATTTTTTCTTATAATATTTTTCCAATTGGGCTTAGTGCCCAATGTCTCGACTGTTTTAACAAGAAACCCGAAATAGCTGTAGGCGTTACTTTACTTAGTAACATGAAATATACAGTAAGTGGACAAACAACGCAACCTCTCGAATTAAATCTCAGATATAAAGTATCTGAAAAAAGTACGCTCCGATTGGGTACTCCTATTGTATGGAAACAAAACATACCCGGTGAACCTTATCCTTACAGTTTTTCATCCAACTTGGAACAGTATGTGAAAAATATGCAGAACTATGATTTGTACCCCAAATACAGTTCATTTTACAGATTAGTGAATTATTACTATAGTTTATACGGAGTTTCATTGGGTTATGATTATAATATCCCGCTAACAACTAATTTTTCGGCATTCATTGGTTGCGATTTAGGATATTACAACCAGAAAATTATTTCTAATTATTATATACTTGATATCGGTAGCATTGATGAAAATCGAAAATATAAAAACTTTATTCTTCAGAAAACAGAACGGGTAGATAAAAACAACATTGTATCAGCCAAACCTCTGTTGGGTTTACGTTTTACTTTTCAGAAATTAACCATAGAAGCCGACTTAGCTTACCATATAGCTTACAATTTTAGTGAAATAAATGGGCTGCATAGGTTTTGGTATGCAGAAGTTAATTCATACGAAGATCTGAAAATTTACTATCCTTCTCAATATTATTTTTCAGAAACAAATACTCCCAACCAAATTGTATATAGCTTCAGACTATTTTTATAACTTTTAAAAAACTAAATGAATATGAAAATCAGAATTTTATTTTTTCTTATAATATTTTTACCAATTGGTCTTGGTGCACAATGCAAAGACTGTTTTGATAGAGACAATGATTGGCGTTTTGCAGCCGGCGTAACGTTATACAGCAATATGACTTATCCGCTGGAATTTTCCGATTATTTTCATCCTCTTGAATTTGATTTTAAATACAAGTTGTCTAATCATAATATTTTACGTGCAAGCATCCCAATAATTTGGAAACGGAATATTTTTGGCTCAACACAAGTACCTCATTTACCAGATAAAACAACTACTCTCGAACAGTATGTAGCTGATTTGCACTCCATTGATAATTCAGGTTATTACGATCCTGTCAATGTAATTGAAAACTATGCTACTGTATTAGGTTTAGCACTTGGCTATGAATATAATTTTCCTCTTATTAATAAGTTAAATTTTTTAGGGGGCTTAGATATTGGGTATACTTATCAGTACATCCACGCAAAGTATTTTTCCTTAGGTTATTATCATTTGGATGAAAACAACCAAACTAAGTTATATCAAATTGATGAGGACACAATTGATAGATACAACAATATTTTTAATATTAATCCATTTCTCGGACTAAGTTATCAGTTTCAGAAATTATTGTTTGAAGCTAACATAGGTTATTATTATTCAATATATTTAGTCAACTCGAAATATCAGAATAGGATTTATAATTCTATCAACATTACTAACGCAAGTCCTTATATAGCAAATTGGACTCGTAATTTTGAAAAAATCAATTATAAGATATCATTATTTTACACACTTTAAAAGAAAATAATCATGAAAAAATTTATTTTTATTCTAATCACAATGGTTATATTGCCATTGAACATTTGTTTAGGTATAAAAACATTTACATATTCGCTTAAACAGGCTTAGTATACCTAACACTATTGATGATGGAAAAACAGTATTCCCGACTACAGTATCGGATTCAAACAAACAATATGTTTATAATATTGAACTGTCTACTAACGGTTACAAAAATCAGTTACCAAAAATGAGATTTACATTTAGTTTAATGAATGGAAAGTTTCTCAATGGGGAAACAACAATGAAAATGTCTTATGATAGCCTTCAACACCATAATCTACATGTAAAATGGGATGATATAACTTCAAATACTCTAATAGACACTGCCTATACAGCAATAATTAAAATTACAGAAGGAATTGTTATTGATGACCCTAGTAACTTTACATTACAAAAAGGCTCAGTTCAACAGTTTATTAGAAAAATTGCATCACTCAAAGGTCAAATTCCATCATTGGGAGCAGGTCCCAACCGCTTGATTAATGATAATTCACAAATGTTGGCTATAGTAACTGACATGGAATATCCTGGCATAAATGAGGGCACTGGGTCAAAGTTGGTAAAACAATTCGAATGGACGTTGCCTGCTGGCTGGAGAACAACAAGTAATCAATATGGAACATTTATAACAAATCCAGATGTAAAACTAATTACCATAATTCCAGATAAAGTAAATGTTGGTTCAATAAAAGTGAGAGCAGTCAACGACATTGCTTCTGCATATAGTGAATATGATTCTATTTATTTCGACCGTGGATTCTCATTAACAAATTACCCTACATCAATAACATTTGCCGATAACTCGCCAAAAACATTTAGCACCACTTTATTTAATGGCATAACTTACGAATGGAGTGCGCCGGTTGGTTCACAAATAAATGGACAAGGGAATAATTATGAAGCATTGAATCAAAGTACAGTTTTAATAACTCCTAAACTCTATTCCCTAACCGATACCTTAATAAAGGTACGTTTAAAAAAGGATAATGAGATTTCGAGTTGGCATATTTTCCCAACAAAAATAACTGAATTTCCGAAAGTTACAATTAATTCAACAGGAGTCTATCAGTACGAAGAAGTTGATTTTAATTTCACCAACATTAACTTCAACGATGTGCAATCAATTACTTGTTCGGGTACAGGTGTTCATTTTATAAGAAGGGAAGGACAAATATGTAAGTTTGTTTTATGTGAGACAGGTACAGTAAATGTAACAATAAACATAATGAAGACCGGTTACGATCAGCCAATAGTTTTGGAAAAAAGCATAACTGTCAATCCGTATCGTCATTCAATTTCAGGTGCTGGTCAAATATGTAGTTCTGAAACATACACAGTTTTTAATCTACCCGCGTCATCGCAAATAACATGGAGTACAAGTAATGATTTGAATGTTATTTCAGGCTACAACTCAACGTCAGCTGTTATTCAACGAACAAATGGACTTGCTTTTAATACCTATATTTCTGTAAGTGTTTCACTGTTTGGGTATCAATTTGTATTAACTAAAACAAACTTGCAACTTGGCACTAAAAATCCATTGATTACGCTTTATGATGCATCAACTCATCAGCAGTTAGGCTATGCTTACACCGGTCAAAACTGTTATTTCTACGCTTATGGGACTGATTTTTCTTCGGATAATAATAAATATGTATGGACGATAACAACTCCGGATCCGATGGAATTTCCACAAATGTACATTGGCAGACAGGTAAATTTTAGCGCATGGCTAAGTGGTTATTATCAAGTATCCCTACAATATGATGGAGAATGTGGTTGGAGTACTCCTGCAGTTCGAAATTATTATTTTGAAGAAACTTGGGGAGAAATGTTGTTATATCCAAATCCAACAACTGATATTTTAAATATTGAACTTTCTAATTTTCTTTACATTAAAGAAGATAATGATAGAAAGAGTAAAGAAGGGTACTCAGTTAATTCGGATAATATAGTCGTAAAAGAAAAAGTTGAATTCAATGGCAAATATGAAGTACAAATATGGAGTCATATATATGGTTTGGCAAAATCGTATAAATCGATAAATGAATCAAAAACTCAGATTAAACTTCATAATCTTCCAAAGGGGATTTATTTCGTACATTTAATAATCGATAATAAAACTGTTGCCAGAAAAATTATTCAGAAAAATTAATGTCGTAGGTATTTTCATATTTTTAAAAAATTGGGTTGAAAGGCGAGAATGTGTCCTTCAACCCAATCTTTTAAATAATTAATTGAAGCCTACTTATTTTTATAAAACAATTACAGCCAACCACAAAAAAAATTGTATTTTTGAAAAGAATTTATAAACTTAAAAAAATGAAAAAAATCATTTACTTCATTTTCAATACAACTCAGGAAGTTACCGAAGCCACAATTCAAAATCTTAAACAAAGCGAGCTTACCGGTAAAATTACAGTCATTTCTATTGCTGATAATTATAAACCTGTTGGCAACGAAGAATTAATTATTACAGAAAACTTTTTCAGTACTGAAGTGGTAAAACAAATTGCCCGAAAATCTGATATTGAATATTCATTAATTTACACCAAAAACAGTCCGCTCGAAACGGGTCAGTTTGCAATGGAACGAATGATGCGGATTGCCGAAGACACCGGCGCAGGAATGGTTTATGCTGATTATTACGAAATTAAAAACGAAATTCGTTCAGCACATCCCGTAATCGATTATCAGGAAGGAAGTTTGCGCGATGATTTTAATTTTGGGCCAGTACTTCTTTATAACAGCAGTACTTTAAAAAAAGCAGTGGCAAACATGACAGAAAATTATCAGTTTGCTGGCTTATACGATTTACGTCTGAAAGTTTCGCAGTTGGCTCCGCTCGTTCATATCAACGAATATCTTTACACTACCGTAGAAACCGACACACGTAAAAGCGGCGAAAAGCAGTTCGATTATGTTGACCCGCGCAACCGTGCCGTGCAAATTGAAATGGAAGCAGCATGCACCGATCACTTAAAGCAAATTGGCGGATTTTTAGCGCCTGAGTTTAAGTCCATCGAATTCAGCGAAAGTAATTTTCCGGTGGAAGCATCGGTAATTATTCCGGTTAAAAACCGCGCTAAAACTATTGGTGATGCTATTCAGTCGGTTTTAATGCAAAAAACAGCTTTCCCTTTTAATCTGATAATTATTGATAATTATTCCACTGATGGCACAACTGATCTTATCAGAAAATTTGCCGGAAGCGATAATCGCGTGATTCATATTATTCCCGAACGTAAGGATTTAGGCATTGGCGGTTGCTGGAACGAAGGTGTACACGATAACAGATGCGGAAAATTTGCGGTGCAGTTAGACAGCGATGATGTTTATCAGGATGAAAACACCATGCAAAAAATAGTTGATGCGTTTTACGAACAAAATTGCGCTATGGTGGTAGGCTCTTATACCATGACCAACTTTGCCATGGAAACCATTCCGCCCGGACTAATCGACCATAAGGAATGGACGCCTGAAAACGGCAGAAATAATGCTCTTAGAATTAACGGATTAGGCGCACCTCGTGCTTTTTACACACCGGTTCTACGCGATATTAAAGTTCCTAATACAAGTTATGGCGAAGATTACGCGCTCGGGTTGCGTATCAGTCGCGAGTATCAAATCGGGCGCATTTACGAGTCGGTTTACCTTTGCCGTCGCTGGGATGAAAACTCCGATGCCGCTCTGGATGTAGTAAAAATGAATGGACATAATTTGTATAAAGACAAAATCAGGACAATTGAGTTGATGGCAAGGAAGAAGAAAAACACCCCTAATCCTTGAAGGAGGAAAATTGTGTAAACTTTCAAAATTTTAAACAAAAAAATAGTTTCCGGTTCAAAATTATTAAAATCAATATATTTTAGGTTAAATTTACTGTATGGATTTGGTTGTTGAATTTTTTATTTTTACTATCGCACTCAAATCATAAATTAATTTTAAAAATGAAAAGTTCGAAAATCTTTGTAGCATTATGTGTAATTTGCTTTTTAGGAGCATTTTCTTTATCGGCGCAGGAGTATAAAAATTTCGACATTAATGGGTATTACACGCCTGATATTGTGAGAAACGCTCTTGATTTGAATTTTAATCTGAATGATAATTATTCTCAGAACAGAAAACAATCAGATTCGATAAGTCAAAACAATTTCAGATGGAATGTAAACCCCGCATTCTCAAGGTATGTCAACACACGAAAAAATATTTTTTCAGTTTCTGCCGGCGGTAAAACAGAGGGCTATTCGCAAAGTTCTACTTTACAGATAAAAAGTAAAAATATTGATAATTATGTTTTTGCAAATCTAAGTTATTCGTATTTTTTACCCAAAAAATATTATGCTTCAATTGAATTAAGAGGCAATTACAATGGGATAGACTATTATTATGGAAATACACCATCACACTCATCGGAAAAATGGAACAATTTTGGTTTTAATTCATGGATTGCAATTGGCAAAGGAAGAATTGAGAACGTTACCGATGCGCGACAGGCTGTTTATATTCTCGAAAGTTTATCGCAGAAAGGCAGTTTAAATCGCTCGCTATCAAATGATGAAGTTTTCCGATTTGCTCAAACCATTTCGAAAGTAAAAAACAAACGTTTTCTTGATGCGCGATTACGAAAAATTGAAGAAATTACAACGGTTGATTCTTTTCTTGTTTCAAACAATTTGCTAACAGCACAGGATGCGCGCTATTTCACCGCACTTTATGATATGTGGGATTTTGGAGGTTTGTACCAACGATATTCCGGACAGAGTTTTGAGTTGGGAATTGCTCCTTCGTGGGTACATAATAAAAGAAATTCTGATAACAATAATCAAATACAAATCAATACTAACAAAACGCTTGGACGTGAACTTTATTTGAAATATCGCTATGAAAAATCAGCCGGGTTAAATTGGCAACACTCCTTAAATGCATCGCTTGGCTTCAGCCGGAATAGTTTTTTTACTGAAACAGAGTATGGTCAAGGAGCGCAAACATCGCAAAAAACCTCACCTTTTGTAAGCGCATTTGATGCAGATTACAGATTAAGCTTTTACCCGAATACTCGTACGCGTTTTTCATTAAATGTACGTCAGAATGATACCGAAACAGTTTATGAAGCAACCACATCATTGCCCAATCAGGATAAATACACCGTACAATTTACCAACTACACCTTTCTGAATTTGAACGCGGATTACTATGTTTCGCAGCAATTGCGACTAACCGGCGGAGCAGGATTTTCATACAATAAAGTGAATGGAAATAACAATACAATAAATTATAGTAATTTTGGATTTGCCATTGGCGGTGGTTTGGTGTATTCGTTTTTTTAAAAATTATGAGTAAAATTAATAAGGAAGTTAATTCATTTTTTAATCATGAACTGGCAAACTGGCCGCTGGCTCGTACCAATTTCGAAGGATTGAAAACCGTGCGCACCAAATCATTCTCGTTTGGCGATTATGAGGTGCGCGTACAGTTCAATCCGGCGCGTATAGTTTCATCCGGCGCAAAGGTGGATGCAAAAACTATAGCCGAACGCAAATGTTTTTTATGTGCCGAAAACCGCCCTGCCGAGCAAACTTCGGTTGGATTTGGCGATTATGAAATACTGGTGAATCCTTTCCCGATTTTTCCGGAACATTTTACAATAGCGCATAAAAACCATCAGCCACAGCAAATAAAACCTTACTTTGTTGATATGCTGCGGCTGGCACAAGCTATGGACGATTATCTGGTGTTTTACAACGGTCCGCAATGTGGCGCTTCCGCCCCAGACCATCTGCATTTTCAGGCAGGTACAAAAAATTTTTTACCCTTGGTAAATGATTATAAGCAATTGAAAGAAAAAAATGCAGAATTGATAAACGAAAACAATAATGCCCGGATTTTTCAGTTAAAAAATTACGGACGAACAGTTTTTGTTATCGAATCAACAGACATTGAAAATGCAGAAAATGAATTTAAGAACCTCTCACTAACCCTCTCCAAAGAAGAGGGAACAGAGAAAATGATGAATATTGTATGCACTTTTGAACTTAGTAAATGGAATATCTTTGTGCTTCCCCGCAAAGCATTTCGTCCGTGGCAATATACTGCCGAAGGCGATGAACAATTATTAATTAGTCCTGCAACCGTGGAAATGAGTGGCATTTTTATCACTCCGCTTGAAGCGCATTTCAATAAAATAACGAAAGAAGATATTGTAAGTATTTTTGAGCAAGTTAGCATTTGAAACCTATCAACAGAAGTATTTTTAATAATGAAGTTTTCCCCACTTTTAATGTCTATCCTCTTTTTTGTAAACATTAACCTGTTTGCACAAACCATTATCAAAAAAACGAACTCTACTCCTCAAAAATCAACAATCGCAATCCCAAACGAGCGGAATATTAATACTATTGTTGATTTTGCAAAAAAGAATTTTAAAACTGATGAAGAAAAAGCCGGAGCAGTTTATTATTGGATTACAAATTCGTTCAACTACGATGTTAAGAATATGTATAATGTGCTCTACTATCAGAACAACCAACAGATAATTGATGATTTTATAAATTCAGGCAAAGGAGTTTGCGCGCATTATGCTACAACCTTCAGTAAAGTATGCAATCTGTTGGGTATTAAATCATATACAGTGGAAGGTTATACCAAACAGAACGGAAAGTTGGATGCACTTGCACATTCATGGAATGTATCGTTTATTAATGGCAAATGGGAGATAATTGATCCGACATGGGGCGCAGGTTATGTTCAGGATGGCAAGTTTGTGAAAAAATTTAACAGCTTTTACTTTTTAACCGACCCGAAGGAATTTATTCAATCACATTGTCCTTTCGACCCAATTTGGCAACTCTTACCTCAACCGGTAAGTTACAGTAACTTCGATAACAATATCAACAAAACCGATAAAGATGCATCAAAAATCAGCTTTAATGATTCGATAATTATCTATGAAAAAAGGGATACTGTTACCCATTACAATATTTATTTACAAAAATTAAAAAGAATTGATTCGCCTAATTTTCAGATTACCCGAAGAACTGAGCAAGTGAAATCAATGCTTAACCAGATAAAAAAGCAAAACTCGATAAATTCTTTTAATAAAGCCATTCAGTTTTTCAACGAGAGTGTTAAAAATGAAAATGAATTTGTAGAATATTTCAATCGTCAGTTTACTCCCCCAAAAAGTGATAACCTGATTCAGTTTATGTTATTTAATATTGAAGTTCCGCTCGATTCTTGCAAAAAAATTATTTCAGGTATAGAATACTCTGATCCGATGATTAAATATAATATTACTGAACTGCAGAAAGATATAGTTAAAATTGAAGAATCGCTGGCTGATTACAAAGAATTTACAAAAAAGTATATTGAAACGCCCAAATTCTTCAGAACTCATTTATTTTATCGACCCATAAAAAAGAAAGTAAGTAAAACATGATAACCAAAGAACCGATTATTAATGTCGGGTTGCTTACAGCGCCCGAAACTGAGTTTAAATTGAACGGAAACTTTCAATGTAACAATGTAGAAATGCTTTCGGGTAAGCAAACTGCAAGAATTAATGAAGGAAAAATTGAGTTTAGCAATCAGTTTTACGATACCATTGAATTTATCCCAAAGGATTATATTACTGATTCTTTTGATATAATCGATGTCGTTATCGGCATCGATTTTCATTGGGAACGCAAGGAAACACAGCGTTTTAAAGGAGCATTAAAATTGATTGTAGAAAACGGGAAAATTACGGTTATCAATCAAATCGGTGTTGAAGATTATTTAACAAGCGTAATTTCAAGCGAAATGAGCGCCACAGCTTCCGAAGAGTTGCTGAAAGCACATGCCGTAATTTCGAGGAGTTGGTTGTTAAAACCGATTATATCCTCTCCCCAACCCTCTCCAAAGGAGAGGGAGACGAGTGTAACACAAATTTACCCTATAACTTCGCATGGAGCTCAGCTCCTCCCCTTTGGGGAGGCAGGGAGGGGTATTCTAAAATGGTACGAACGCGATGCGCACACAAATTTTGATGTTTGTGCCGACGATCATTGTCAGCGTTATCAGGGAATTACACGAGCTTCGACCGAAGCAGTACGAAAAGCGATTGAAGCAACGCACGGCGAAGTTTTGATGTTTGATGGTGAAATTTGCGATGCGCGTTATTCAAAATCGTGTGGTGGCATTTCTGAAACTTTTGAAAATTGTTGGGCAGATGAACATTATCCTTATCTTTCAAAAATAATTGATAATACTTCAGCTCCTGAAGGTTTTAATCTTGATTTAACCATTGAAGAAAATGCCGAAAAATGGATTCGGAGTTCGCCTGTAGCATTTTGCAATACTACAGATAAAAATGTACTTTCGCAGGTTTTGAACAATTACGATCAGGAAACTACAGATTTTTATCGATGGAAAGTGGAATACACACAGGATGAAATTTCAGAATTACTCAACCGAAAATCAGGTATTGATTTTGGAAAAATCATAGAATTAATTCCGGTAAAACGAGGCGAATCCGGACGTTTGGTTGAGCTTAAAATAGTTGGCACAAAACAAACCATAATAGTAGGGAAAGAACTTGAAATTCGAAAATGGCTGTCGAATTCACATCTGTACAGTTCGGCATTTGTTGTTGATATGTATGATATAATGGATGAAATTCCTCAGAAGTTTGTTCTTACCGGCGCAGGTTGGGGACATGGAGTTGGACTTTGCCAGATTGGCGCTGCAGTTATGGGTGAAAAGGGGTATGGATACCAACAAATTTTAACGCATTATTATAGTCGCGCTGAACTGACAAGAATATATGAATGAAATTTTTCCGTCATTTTTTACATTTTTGATATTCATTCCTCATAATGATATTTTATTCATAAAACAAGAGTATCGATAATTATTTGACAAATGAAATAAGATATAAATTTCATTTTGTAATCATTCATAAATCATTTATCTTTGTCATTCTCAAAAAATAAAAATTAAAATGGAAATTAAAGATAGCGGTGATGAACTGCAACCATTCGACTTTGAGCCTGACAAACACAGGCGACTTGTAAAAGTATGTGGATTGAAAAATCCGGAAAACATACGTGCAATAGCAAAATTGCGTCCCGATTTTATGGGCTTTATTTTTTATCCAAAATCACCCCGTTACGTAGAGCCTTTTCCAAGCGAAATTATCGATTCAATTCCTCCTGAAATCAAAAAAACCGGTATTTTTGTAAATGATGATCTTCACGATATTTTAACCGCAGTACACAAATACAGACTTGATGCGGTTCAGCTTCATGGCTCCGACATGGAAAAAATTTGCCGAAAACTACGCGAAACAGACCTGACTATTATCAAAGCTTTTCCAATAGCAACTTCCTGTAATTTCATACCTACAAAACATTACGAAGGTTTGTGCGATTATTTCGTATTTGATACAAAAACAGAACACCATGGTGGTTCCGGCTGTAAATTTAACTGGAATATGCTACACGAGTATAAGGGAAAAACGCCATTTTTATTAAGTGGAGGTATCGCTCCCGATGATATAAATGCAGTTTTATCCATTGACCATCCCCAAATGATTGGCGTTGATTTAAATAGCCGATTTGAAATTAAACCGGGACTAAAAGATGTGGATAAACTTAAAGAGTTTATTCGACTGCTGAACTTACATCATTTTGAAGTTTAACAGTAGTAAATTTTATATTCCAAACTTAAAAAACATGAACCGTATAAATCATTTATTTCAGCAAAAAAACAAAAACATCCTTTCGGTATATTTTACAGCGGGATTTCCACTATTAAATGACACTTTACCAACACTCCGTGCGCTTCAGTCTCGCGGTATTGATTTAGTTGAAATCGGAATTCCATTTTCGGATCCAATGGCCGATGGTGTTGTTATTCAAAATAGCAGTCATGTTGCACTGAAAAATGGTATGAGCATTCGTGAACTTTTCGACCAATTAAGCAACGTGCTCGAAACCATTAATATTCCACTTGTTATGATGGGTTATCTGAATCCTATAATGCAGTTTGGTTTCGAAAAATTCTGTGCAGAATGTAACCGTGTAGGAGTAGATGGAATGATAATTCCTGATTTACCAATGGCTGATTTTTTGAGCGAATACAAGGAAATAGCTCAACGTTACGGACTTGAGTTTATTTTTCTGATAACACCTGAAACTTCCGAAGAGCGCATTCGCGAAATAGACAGTCATACCAATGGTTTTATTTATATGGTTTCATCGGCTGCTGTTACCGGTACGCAAAGTTCATTCGATAGTCGCGTGGAATATTTTAACCGCATAAACGCTATGAACCTCAAAAATCCGCGCCTTATAGGTTTCGGCATTTCAAATAAGGCTACATTAGATACCGTAAATCAGTACGCTTCGGGTGCAATTATAGGAAGTGCTTTTATCAAAGCGCTGGAAGAAACAGGCGATGTGGAAAAAGGAGTGGAATTGCTGTTAAACAAATTAAAAAACTAAAAAATATTTTACTCTGATTTTGATAATAGTAGAATATATTCTACCTTTGTGAGTGTAAATCTTTCAATTTGCTATTAAACATCTAACTGTGAAATGAAGTATAGTGAATTTCATCGAAAAATTCAACGATTAGGCAAAAAGTCAAAAAGAGCTTGGCGATGGACTGGAGAAGCAGAAGGAAGCCATTATATTTACGAAGATAATGAAGGTAAATGATATCCGATTCCTTATCATGGAGCAAAAGAAATTCCGGAAGGTTTACGAAAAAAAATTTTGAAAGATATGGATTTATAATCACTGATTTTATTGATTTTTTTTATTGAAAATCATTTTTCGCAACATTTATCAAACTATCTTATTCATTATAAACTCATTAAACATGAACCCAAATCAAAATTCAAATCAAATAACAATAATAATTGAAAAAGGAACAGAAATGTTTGGAGCTTGGGTTGAAGAAGTTCCGGGAATTTATGGTTCTGGAATTAATGTGAATGATGTAAAACAGGATATTCTTAATGCGATTGAATTATACAAAACACATAACAAAGTCGTTCCTGACATTTTAACTGAAGAATTTGAAATAAACTGGAAGTTTGATACAGCTTCATTTTTAGATTATTTATCGAAAGTATTTACAAAAGCAGGTATTGAAAGAATTACAGGAATTAATCAAAAACAGTTAGGTCATTATTCTGCAGGTTTGAAAAAACCAAGGAAAAATCAGATTGAGAAAATTGATATAGGAATTCGTCGTTTTGTTGACGAACTACAACAAATTCATTTAGTATAATAAAAATTTAAAAAGCCTGACTGTTGTTTTCTGTCAGGCTTTTTAAAAATATATGATTTCAGGTGCGAATTTGAACTTTCTAAAACTTATACGAAAATCCTACCCCTAGAATTTCCTTGAATTGTACTTTTGTTTTATCAGGTTTACCATCATTGTTAGTATCAAATTTCACATCAGCATCAAAAAGTAAATGCGTCATTATACTAACCGTGATAAATTTGTTTACTTTCATACCAATAAGGTTTTCCCAGCTCACATCTACATTTTGTGGGTCTTTCAGATAATTAGAGAACAAATCCAATTTTGATGTTAGTGAAATATTTTTCAGGAAATCTCCCTTAAAATCATTTTTTGAATAAATCATACGAGCATAACCCCCGAATTCGTTTTTCATTTTTTTGCCTTTTTCCACACCAAAAGCTCCCATAGCCGAAAGCTCTTCGTCCATAACGAATGTAATTTTACCTGTGGCAGGCGATAAAAACGCATTAAAATAAGCATTGGGTTTGTAGTTCATACCTACTGCACCCAATAAATACCCTGGCGCTAAAAAACGTGATATTATTTTGTTGGTTGAGTAATTATAACCCGGTGCGAATTGTGTTTTAAAGTTAACCAATCCTGCATAATAGAAATTAGTAAAGGCTTTTTTTCCGTACTTTGAAAGGAAATCAATTTTATCATCCGTTTTACGGAAACCCAAATTGCCCTGATTAAGTAATCCGTAGCCCACATCAAGAGAGTTATCCCATGCCGTTGTCCCGTTTTTATAGTTGGCAAACAAACTTAAAATACCGTTTACGGCATAAGAGTTTTCACCCCCTGCAGCCCAGTTTACGAGTGCGGTTTGTGAAAAATTCACATTCGTTAATCCGCCTGTTTTCCATCCGCTTACAGTATCAGTTACAAGAGATTTGAGTTTTCCTTCGGCCTCGGTAACCTGAGCGCTGATAATTCCGTAAAAAGCGGTTAAAATTATCAGGGAAAAGACTTTTCTTGATTTCATTTGTTTATAGTTTTAAATTTGGATAAACAAAATTAAGAAAAAAATTTTACAAAAAAATGCTTACATATTTTACTGCATTTTTACGTGTTAAAGTTCAGATTTCTACCTGAAATACTTCATCTTTACTTCAAGATGCTTTGTTTCGTTTCGTATAATACAGAAAGAAAAATTTCGAAAGACAGGTTTTTTTAATCCATGGTGATAATAACCGGAAAACCCAAATCCTTCAAGAGGAATCCCGGCAAAGTTATAATCCATTTTTCCATTCATGTTTTCGTCGTGTAAAACTGAAATGCCATATTCACCTGCGGGTAACCTGAAACTTGTTTTAACAGTTTTTCCGGAGTTTTCTGATTTTGTTATTTTGAGTTCAAAGAACGGTTTTTCTGTTTTAAAGTCAGCATCTGAATTAAAAACTGCAATACAGATCACGCCTGAATTCCTATTCAGACTTGTAATAGAAAGTTCAATATTTTGACCTGAAATATGACCTGTTTGAAGCAAAAATGCAACAGATAAAATTTTTATGAATTTGATAAAAGCAGATAAATTCATTTTTTGTTTATTTATCTAAATTAACAGGAGCAAAAGCGCTTTCGGACAATTGAGAGCCAGCCTGAAATTTATCTATACTCATCTCGGAGCTTCTTCCGTTTCGAATATTGTCCATTTTCATTTTGTACGCAAAATATTTACCGTTGGATAATTTTCTGTAATCACTTATGGTTTGTACACGTTGAAGTTTATCATCTGCACCGTAGTACTCCACTTTATAACACAGATTGTTCGATTTATCTATCCAACTTACTCGTTTACTAAATCCGTATTCTGATGCAATAGCCGGAGTCTTACATTTTGCTTCAATTTTATAGCAGTCAATTCCGTTAAATTTTTCCGTACCAATCAATTTATAATCAAAATCAGCAAAGTTTGGCTTACTCATATCAGCATTGGTAAATTCCGAGCCCATGAAATTTTTACCTTTTTCAGAAGTTACAACGCGTCTTACTTTCCTTAAAGCGGGCATGTAAATCCACATATTATCGGTTTCTGTATCGTAATCGTAAACAAGAAAAGCAGTTCCTTTTACATCGGCAGGCGCTGTAAACCGCATTATCATTTTATTTACATTTCCGAATCGCTTTGAAGCATTTATTATTTGGCGTACGCGCTTATTTCCTTTACCATCATTAATATTAATAGTTGATTGCATTTCCATATTGCCGATATCGACAATATCACTCGATTTTTTGGCAATTTCAGAAGCGTTCTGAGCATTTACATTGAGAGAAATAATAATCAGAATAATGATTGAAAAGATAGTTGTTTTCATATTTTACTTTAGATTAAAGAACAAAGATCAAATAGTAAAGACATATTAGTCATTTAATAATGAACCTGATGCTTGTTAATATTTCATTTTATATTGTACAAAGAGTTTATTTACGACTAAGAAATTTGGGTTTTATAAGCAGGCATAAAGCCGGAATTAACACCAAAGCGCTTACAAGACAAAAAAGCAATGAGATATTTATAAGAATTGCAAACGAGCGAATAATAGGAAAAACCGACACAAAAAGTATGGAGAAACCAATCATAACGGAAAAAGCATTAATAACGATACCCCTACCGATTGTTTTCAATGTATTTGTGATACTTTGTACATGATTGTTGCCCCTTGCCAGCTCCCATTTTATGCGCCAGAAAATATGAATAGTGAAATCGACGCCAAGCCCAATAGAAATGGACGAAAGTAAAGCTGTAACAATATCCAGTTCTATACCGAACCAACCCATCAATCCGAATGTGCTGAAAACAGCAAAAACCAGCGGAATGCTTCCCATCAGTCCGGCAGTAAAACTTTTAAATATGAACGACAACAAAACTAAAATGGCTAAAAATGCGAAAACAAGAGAATATATCTGTCCCACAAGAATAGAACGGCTCATTTCTTTTTCTACCAAACTATAACCCCCGGCAACGATAGCAGCATTTACCGATTTGGCAATATGATTGAGCGAATCAGTAAGATTATCAATATCCTTTAAATCTTTGGCTTTAAACTGCACTGATAAAAGCATATTTTCGTAACCGAAATCCACAAATTGCTCAAGATCGGCAGGATCGCCACTCATTGAATACAACTCGAGATATTGAGATATTGCATCGGAAGTATTCGGAATTTTGCCATATTCCGGCGATGAAGAATCATTCAATGCACAACTCATTTTTCTGAGGATTGTTGGAAGTCCCATAACTGCACCTGTATTTTTCATCGACCTCAAACCCAATTCGATGATTTCAGCCTGATGAAGTATTTCAGGATTACGGGCATCACCCTTTATCATTACCGACATCATTTTACTTCCACCAAACTGATTGTCGAGTAGTGTTACAGCCTTATTAAACTGACTTTTTGCAGGCATAACATTATTTGAATCGGGTGCAACTTTCAGGTAAATCATTCCAAATGAAATAGCTATAAAAAATGCAATGAACAACGTAAGGATAATTTTGGGCTTTTTATTGATAACAGAAGCTGTTTTTTGAATTCCTTTGGCATAAAAGCCAGTAGCATTTTCGGACAAATCCTTATGAGGTTTGCCATTCTTTAACAATGACATCACAGCAGGAATAAATAAAAGGCTTAATAATAACGCATAAGCAATACCGATTGCGGTAATAACCCCGACTTGCCGAGCCGGAATGAGTAAATGCACTGCAAGTCCAAGTATACCGGCAATTGTAGTTAAACCACAAAACAACACAGGTGTAAATAGATACTTTACACTCATCTGAACAATTTTTTTTATGCTTGTACCTTTGAGTGACGCATTTAAATCCTGATAACGGGCTACCAAGTAAACGCCGTAATTATTAGCTACCGCAATCATTATTACCGGAATAAGAATTCCCACCAAACTTAATTTCCAACCCAACAAAGGAAGTAAACCCAGACAAAGTAAAATAGAAAAAACCACCACAGAAAGCGGAAGAAAAACGCCTCTGAATTCACGAAACGAAATCCACAACATGGTAAACATTAAAATAATACCCAAAGGCAAAAGGAGTAAAAGATCGCGGCTTATACGACGGTTTGCATCATCTCTCAAAAATGGCTGTCCGGTAATATTCACCTCTTCTGAGCCGGGGAACTCATTGAGTTTTTCTTTTATTGCATGCAATAAAGTTTTATCATCAATGGTTTTGTCTGAACTTAATATTATAAGTGTGTTTTTAAAGTCCTCTGAAACTACCAATTTCCACGCAAGATCGTTGGCTTTTATTTCATGCCGAAGTTTTTCGCGACTTTCCTCATCCTCCGGTAATTTTTTTACAACCGGATCTATAATCATAGCGCCATCTTCAGATGTTATATTTTTGGTTTTAAAAAGCGAAAATACCCGTTTTATACCCTGAATCTCTCCAAAAGCGTTGGTTAAATTTTCTACTCTTTGCAATGCAGCTGCATTAAGAACGTCGGAGGTACTGAACAAAATCATGATGGGTTCTTCTTCGCCAAAAATTTTATTTATTTTTTTGTTGTTCACCCTCGACTGCATACTATCCGGAAAATAAGTTTCAAAATCGGAATTAATCCTGATATTGAAAATCGGGATAATGGATAAAATTGTTATCAAAAATGTCACAGAAATTATCCACCAACGATACCGCACAACAAACATTGATTTTTTCAGACCGTTATATTTCTTTTTATTTTTTGGCATAATATTTTTTATTTGAAACCTCTCTAAACCCAAGGCGTTGCCACAGCGTGGAGAATAAGTCTTTACTCTATGTTCTTAAGTCTTTATTCTACTAAAAACTTACCTTCATTTCTGCAAATACACCTCCTAAAATACCGGAAGTATAGGTAAACAATGAATTTTCTTTTCCTTTCATATAATTTCCACCCAATGCAGCACTGAGTGCATCGCTTATTTTCCATGTAAGCTTCGGACGGATTAACCAATCGTTGGAAGTGAAATTATAGTAAGCGCTACACTCAGCAGTCCAGGCATCATAACCAAATGAACGCAGAACAGAAAGTGCAACTGCATGATTCAAATCTTCCTGCTGATTAAAAATCCGCCGGTTGAATTGTTGTGATTCATAAATTATCTTATCATTCGCATAAAGCATTTGTGCAATTTTATTAAGAGGATCGGTTAAAACAGGCTCGGTAAGCTCATTAAAATCAGAAACATATTTTCCAATATACTGACAAATTACCGAAAATCCAGAATACATTGTTTCAATTCCTGCTACATAACTCACATCAGAAGCCGGAATATACATTTTATTATCAGGATTTTCAGTTTTATTGTAAGCGACTTCTCCTCTGAAAATAAAATTCCCGGCAGGAATTGAAAAATCCATTCCATACGATGATTTCTGGTAAGGAACAGATACATTTGTAATTACAGGGAATCCCAATGACCAATCAATAGTCTGCACATCGTAACCATGAAAGGGATCATATCCATCAAAGTAAGAAAGTGAAAAACCTATTGCAGGCAAATCAAAATTCAAACGAAATGCCATGTTTCCGTTTTTTAATAATTTTTCAGGTAAAATATCATCAACAAAACTTACGTTTTGACCCATTGTGAATAAATCGAAACGATAAGTGGAAGCTTTATAAAACGGAATTCCTATAGCTTCAAAATCGATTAATGGTGTAATTCTGAATTTAAACCGCAATATCAGATTAGACTCTTTTTGATCATCGGGCTCAGAAGTGAGGAGAAAATAATCGTTAGGGGTAATATTATTGGTAGGATTGAAGCCATCCGTACGTCCCCAGTTTATGATTTGGTATCCCAGTAACGCGTCAAAATTGTTATTACTGAAACCGGCATATAATTCTTTAGGCTGAATAATAAGCTTTTCTTCGCCGAAAAACATTCCCTGACGAATACGAATATCCGATTTCAGAAATGCTTTCCCATAGTTTAGTTGATTTTGAAGCGATACTTCAGCGAAAGCAGATGACAACTGATAATCACCATTGTTTCCAAATGCCGAACCACGAACAAAACCATTAAAACTCAGTTTTCCGGGCGTATCAATTTTAGTAACATCAGTAATTGCTTCTTCAAAAGGGCTTTGTGCGTTAACCCGCAAGAAAAAAAACAGAAAAGATAAAAAGAGAATATTCATTTTCATTGCACAATGTTTTTAGTAGTTTTTAGTGCAATGATAGTTTTTAATTACCTGAAAAATGTCCCGATTTCAAACATAGGACAATATGAATACGTCCGGTTTTTGAAAGTTAAACTAAATTCTACTTTTCAATTGCTGATTTCTGAATTCAAAAGGTGTCATACCTGTGAAACTTTTAAATACATTGTAAAAGGAGGATTTGCTTGCAAATCCGCACTCGTAACCAACTGCTTCCACCGAATATTTATTTTTCGGGTCGGCAAGCATTTTTTTTACTCCTTCTACGCGATAAGCATTTATATAACGGAAAAAGTTGTTTCCGGTTTCAGTATTCAATGCCTCTGTAATCTGATATTTAGGAATTTTTATCGCAGTCGAAAGTATGTCCATATTTAGTTCAGGATCAAGATAGGCTTTTTTTTGTTCGATAAAGGCTTTTACTTTTCCGCATATTTCACGGCGTTTCTCCGGTGTCATTAGCGAATTTCGATAATGTACTCCATTGGATTTTTGCTGAAAATCTGTCTTAATTTCCTGTTGGTGCAATCCATAAAAACTTAATACAAAAATTATGATAAGAAGTACTGAGTAGTTGTAAATATGTGGCGTGAGAGGATTTATATCTGCTTCATAAACAAAAAAGGTAAGTATAAATGCCAAAATGCAATAAATCACATAAAAAATTGATATTCCAAGTAACCAGCCAAGTTTTTCGTTTTTATCGATATTTGATTTTTCGTTTTGCAGACTTATTCGGTGTTTATGTACCATAATCAGACTGAGTGGATTGTATACCGTCCAAGAAATAATAGTTGCCGAAGCAAAAAACATTCGGTATATAAAATTTCCTTCGTTGTTAAAGTAAGATTGAAGTGAAAGCGGTTCTTTAAGAATATAAGCCGTAATTTCAAAAACAATAAAGGGAAGTAAATGTAATAACTGTATGTAATGAAGCCTGAAACATGCTTTTGTAAGTGATTTTACATAAAGATAAAGAGCAGGATTGAAAAGCAGAAAAGAGCTTGAGAGCAGTGGCTGACCGTAGATTTCGTAATCAAGTCCGCAAGTCAGAAATTCAAAACCAAGCAAAAAAAGCCAGCCTGAAAGAATTTTATCGGAAACCGAACTTTCTTTCTTGGTAAACATAAGAATTGCGGCGAACAATCCTTGTGAAAATCCAATCCATGCTAATGTATTCATAAAACCATCAAAATGGTTTATATTACCTTTCAGAATTTAAATTCCCTTTACCTGGGTTTCTATTTTCATCTTCCAAATTATCATTTTCCGGTTTTGTTGCCGATGCAGGCAATTTTGCAATAAACGCAGTGGCACTACGCTCAGTTTTGGGGTAACTTACAAGCACATCCCCGGGCGATTTCGGCCTTTCGTCTTCAAGCCAGAAGAAATTTTTCAGGAATAAATCATTACCCGTAAGTTGATCGATAGGATAAATAACACCTGATGAAGCAGCGGTAAGAACTATTCTTTGAACTTTTTTGTCCTGAAAGTGAATCATTACATAACTGCTTTCGGTTTTGTTTATACCAATAAAACTCGAATCCTTGTCGTCGCGGGGATAATAAATTGTTTCGGCATTACCGTTTACAAAAACCCGTTTAAGATTGCCGCTGTCAAGATATGCCGTAATATCCTTGCCCGAAATCTGGTTAAAATAAGCGGAATCTTCACGTTGTATTACCATAGCATCGTTTTCTACTCTGATACTGTCCACCTTCTGATTGCCAGTAAATATTTTAATATAATTTCCCGAAAGTTGATTCTTTTCGCTCCAAAGCACAGGCTCACCGTACATGTGCATAATTGTGTCACGGGTGGAATAAAGCAGCGAATCACAAATTCCCTGAACATCGGCACGAAAAAATCTTACATTATATTTTCCGCGTGAAACATCGTAAATGGAATCTTTTGTTGTATATAAGGTATCGGCATGAACATACATTGTGTCCTTGCCTGACCAATCGGTTAACAATGCGGAATCGGCAGCAATTCCAACTTCAGTAAGTTCATTATAATAAATATAATTACCGGTTAATGTAGTTTTCTGTACCGTATCATTCAATATAACACGTGAAAAAACTTCGCCGAATTTCTGTATTTTATCATAAAAAACTGTGTCGCCTGTTATCGTTTTTCCATCTTTTTGTTTAATAAGCGATCTATCGAGAAGCATCATCTGCTCGGTAGAAGTATTGTACCAACCATTTTGAGTGTCAATGTCGGTTTCCTTATCGTAAACAATGTGCGATGGAGCAATGATATTTGCTACATTTGTTTTTGTATTGTATCGCAACGAATCGGCTGTGAGAGTAAAATTATCATTTACAAGATTAACCGTGGTTTTAAATAATGCCTGATTGGTCGATGCAGAATATTGTCCCCATATCGATGTTAAAGTATTTTCTGAATCCACAATTTTTCCGCCTGTATAATAATAAGCAAAATTGGTAATACGGTCGTAGTTCAGGCTGTCAGTTGTAAGTGTAGTCGAACGGTTTTCCATCCGAACATTTCTTCTGATACGCGCGAGTTTACTATTTCCATCGTAATAAAGCACATCGCCATAAACAAACAAAGTATCGCCCTGAACAATTCTCACATTGCTGAAAGCATCAAAAGAATTGGCTTTTTCGTAAAAATAAGCACTATCGCAATAAAGCAAAGCATTATCATGACGAAATCTTACATTTCCTTTTATTACCTGAACATTAGGATTTATCATCTGGTCAAATTGCCACAAATCGGAATGTTCAAGAAAAACCAAAGTTGCTTTTTTGTTATCCAGAGGGTTTACTATAGGAGCAAGCGGTCCTGTTTTTACGGGACCGCCTATAAATGAACGACGACGAATCGGCTTCTTTTCCGGCGTTTTGCGTTGTTGTGGTACCTGACTTTGCAGTATTTGATTTCTTAACTGACGCGGTCGGGCTTGCGCTTCAGCATCGGTTTGGAAATACCACAAACTTAACAATACCGCGCAAAATATCCCAAAACTTTGAAGTAACTTTTTTGGACGGCAGATTATTGATAATTTTATCAATAGCATCTATTTAAACTTTATTATTCGGAAAATCATTAATGTTTAATCCAACCCGGATATCTGAATTCGCAGTTTTGCCATGCCGGATCTATACTTATGTAAGTTTCCTTTTGTTTACGCGCAATCCAGTTATTCAAAAATTTTTCCTTTTCCAAATTTTCATAATAATTTTTCAACATTTGATAATCATCGGTAAGATTTGCTTTATGAGTATCGGTCTTCGATTTAACTTTTACCACCGCTACTACTTCTTTGTTTGTTGCCGGATTTACCATACTGAAAGGTTTCGAAATTTCACCTACATTCATACTGTAAACCACTTTAGCTACCTCTTGAGGCAAATCCTGATATTCAAATTTCGACGTTCCTGTTTTTTCATTAAGCATTAAACCTGCATTCATCGAAGTGTTTTTATCCTGCGAAAAATAAACAACAGCCTGCTCGAATGTCATTTTATTTGTACGAATAAGATTAGTTACCGAATCAAGTTTTTGAATACCTTTATTTTTGTCTGCAATAGAAATTCGCGGTTTTAACAAAATGTGTCTGCAATTTATGCGATCGCCACGTTTTTCTATAAGTTGAATAATGTGGAAACCGAACTCAGTTTCTACAATACGCGATATTTTTTTAGGATCGGTCAGGTTAAAAGCAGCAGCTGTAAATTCAGGCGCCATTATTCCTTTCCCAAAAAAACCTAATTCACCACCTCTTTTTGCGCTTTCGGGGTCTTCAGAGTATAGGTGTGCAAGTAATGAAAACTCAGAACTGCCTGAATTTACTCGTTCAGTGAATTCTCTGAGTCGTTCTTTTACCCTGTTTACTTCAGTTTCAGGTACGGGCGGTTCAAAACTGATAATTTGTAGTTCAACCTGTGCCGGTATTGTTGGTACACTATCGGGTGGAAGTTTGTTGAAAAAACGGCGTACTTCCGCTGGAGTCGATTTTATATTTCCAACAAGTTTTTGTTGCATTTGCTGAATAATCATCTGGTCGCGAAACATAACTCTCAGGTCTTCGCGCAGGGCAACGGTATTTTTTCCGAAATACTCTTCCATTTTTTCTTTTGAACCAATGTGGCTGATAAAATAGTTTATCCGGCTTTCAACCTGATTAATAACCGAAGATTCATTAACCTGAATACTGTCAAGTTCAGCCTGATGCAAAAAGAGTTTCTGAATAGCCATTTCTTCAGGAATAATGCAATACGGATCACCCTGAAAAGGAGTTCCTTCGTATTGCGCTCTCAATCGCTGCTCTTCAACTTCCGAACGAAGAATTGCTTCATCGCCAACAATCCAAATAACTTCATCGATAATATTGGTTTGCGATTTTAATTGTAAAGAAAAAGTTGCAAGTATAGCTAACAGAAACCAGTTTAGTTTTTTCATATATAAAATACGATAAATGAGTGATTTTCTTTTTTATGTTTATTTCTTGAAATAATTAATGTTGTCATTCTTTACGGCATCTTCATAAATTTCCTTTTCAAAATCAGAAATTATTTCAGATTTCTTTTTATTCATTATCAGATTTGAAATTTTATCCTTTGCCATTTCAAAAGGTTCAGTTTCTCCCGAAATGCGGGACGCTTCAATTCGAAGAAAGTAATGTTTTGTGCTATCAGTTGTTTCAAAAAATCGCGTTGTTGATACAAAGTTTGAAGGTTGCTCTATCTGCACGGGAATTTTTTTTAAAACTTCTGCTAATGGCACCCATCTATCTGCAAAATAGTCATAACTGATTGCATTTCGTAAACTGTATTTTTCAATATTCTCAAGTGCTTTTTCGTTTCCGGATTGCACCCAGCTACGTACGCTGGAAATTTGAGGAGCATTTACAGGCACAATTAAGAGTATTCCCCTGATAATATTTTCCTTTAGTTGAAGCTGATTTCCATATTGTTCGTAAAAAATTTTCAATTCTTCTTCAGAAGGTTCTTTTGGCAATCGGCTTGCTAATAGTTTTTGCTGATATTGATGGATAATGAGTGACTTACGATATTCTTCAATCAACTGTTCAATTTCAGCTTTATTTGAAATATTTCTGCGTGCATTTTGATAAATAAGTACATCTGTAATCCATTTTCGCTGAAAACTTTCAGCTATCTCAGCGCTATCGGTGCTATTTACGTTTGGTGGAATAATATTCTGAACATCTTCGAAATATAAAAACTTACCCTCAACTTCGAGTAAAGGTGTAAGTGTTTTATCTGCTGTTTCGCGGTTACACGATGTAAAACCAGTCAGAAGCATTGTAATAAATAATAAACCACTTGTTTTCATACTGAAAGCAAAGATAATACCTTGTAGAAATTTAATTGCGCTAAATTACAAATAATAAATCAGAATAAAGCTTTTTTATCAACTTTGAATAAATTCTTCTTAAAATTGATATTATAATAATGCAGGTATCGACATAAAAAAAGGAAAGAGTCATTTTATAAAAATGACTCCTTCTACCACACTTCATAGCTTAAGTTTTATAATAGATTATGACGATTTTTCTTTTAATTTCTTTGCAAATATATAAACGGGAATAATAATTTCAATAAAAAAAAGCGTCCCATTTGGAAATGGGACTATTTTTAACAATGTTGTTCTGATAAATTTTGAAAAATATATTTAACCCTTCGTTTCTATTTACTTTATGATTATATTGTTTCTTAATATAATGCAATTCTGCTTCAATTTTCAGAATGATAATAAAATTTAATTAACAATCAATTTTTGAGATACTCTACAATGATTTTTTTCTTTACAAATAATATATACACCTTTTTGCAAGTCAGAAACTGAAACATTTTCTTCACTATTAACCACTTTGTTTATTAATAAATGACCATATAAATCATATATAGTTAAATTTGTATTTTCTTCGACATTATTTATATGAAGAATCTTAGCTTCAGGATAATAACTCCAACTTATGTCATTTTTATTCGGAGAAATGGTTTCAGCTAAAATTTCATTAATTTTTAAACCATAAGAATTCGCTGAACCACATGATATTGTTTTCCAAGTCCGGTAGGTACCAACCTGCATGGGGCAAGTATTATATGTTATTGAAGGAATTCCTATTCCTAATTTCCCTACTTCATTACTTCCCCATGCCCAAAGTGTTCCATCGGTTTTTATCGCTAAAGTATGTGTATTTCCGCCTGCAACCTGAGTCCAATCTAAACTTGCTCCTACTTTCTCAGGAGATTTTCTTATACTTTGTGTGCAATTACCAAGTTGCCCCATACTATTGTTTCCCCAAGTCCAAAGAGAACCATCATTTTTTATTGCCATACTATAAGAATCACCACATGCAATTATTGCCCAATCTTTAGCTGTCCCTATTTGAACAGGACTTGTACGAAGAGTTTGTGTACCATCACCCAATCTTCCATCATAATTTTCTCCCCATGCCCATATAGAACTATCGTTTTTCATCGCAATTGTATGATAATTTCCACAAGCTACCTTAATCCATTTATTTTCAGATCCTATTTTCTTAGGTATTGAGCTATTATTTTTTGTTCCATCGCCCAATTGTCCATAACTGTTATCTCCCCATGCCCATAATGTTCCATCTTTTTTAATCGCTGTAACAAACTGGAAACCACAAGAATACTCTACCCAGTCTTTATCTGTTCCTATTTGAACCGGAGTTAGTTTGTTTACAGTCGTATTATCACCTATTTGACTAGCTTCATTTGCTCCCCAGCCCCAAAGCGTACTGTCAGTTTTTAAACCTACATTAAAAACCCATCTGCATTTTACTGATTCCCAATTATTATCTAAACCTACTTTTGCAGGTGTCGGTCTGTTGGTGGTTGTTCCATCACCTAATTGTCCATAATCATTACGACCCCAACTCCATAACGATCCATCATTTTTTATAGAAATGCAATAATTCATTCCTCCTGAAATTTCTTTCCAGTCCCATGTGCTACCTATCTGTACTGGGGAATATCTGTTAGTATAAGTTCCATCTCCGACAGCATCAAATACTAGATTACTTCCCCATGACCAAAGTTCCTGAGAAAAAATATTCAATTCATTCCCCAAAATAAAGGTCATGCAAATAAGAGAAACTTTTATTATTGGCTTAATTCCACATAGAGTATCGAAAAACAAACTTGCGACTTTTTCAGTTTGTTTATTTATTTTTTTTATAAAAGTATTCATGTAAATATTTTAAAAGTAAAATATTAATTTTAGGGATTACTCCTTTTCAAGGTTTTGTTTAGTTCGTAAAATATATCTTTGCCAAACTGGTTCATTTTTTCTAAACATAAAAAAAATCGTTTTGTAATCTCTGATAAAATAATTCAATAAACTTGTTGATATAAATTGTATTTGAGATAAAACTTATCCGGAGAACTGTTTTTAAGATATAACTTATAAATCTTAAAATTACACTGTTTATAATCATAACCTTCAACTTTTGTACCTGGATAATTAGTAATTTCAGAAACATAAAATTTATTTTCAAAAAGTTTTTCAATTCCATTTTCTCCAACTATATATGAAATTATATTGCTAAAAACAATTGGACTGTTTGTTGCAGAAAAGTTTTGAGATTTAATTTCAGATACAAGAGGGTATAATTTATAATCACAATCCTCATAAAGTTTATTGGTCACTTTATATTCATTGATAATTTTCGATTTACCTGAAGGAATACAAATCAACCTATCTTCTTTCAATGTTACCGATGAATATCCACCTTGAAAGTTCCCATAATAATCTGCTTTATTTATTTTTGTGTATGTTCTGTCCTGAAAATAATTGTACGCAATACCGTTCAGTATATAAAAAGTCTTTTCTTTGTTTATATAAATATCCTGATTTGTTTTATTGTGAAATTCAAATCCAATATTTCCCTGACTATCCCAAAGATTATAAATCACAGAACAATTTTCATCCTGATAAATTAAACGATTTGATTCAACTGCAATATTTAAATCCGGTTTAACTTTACAATATTGATAATAAACAGTTGGTGTACATGATGAAAAAATGTACAAACCAACAAATAAAATTAAATTCTTTAGTTTCATATTTTCTAATTTTGATTGCACACAATATCCATTTCTAACTTTAATCATCAGTTCGTAAAATCCATTTCATTCCTGATGTTAAAGTTGTATTCGCTGTTATATTCCAAACCACTTTCGTTTCAGAAGAACTACTTGCGGTATAAATAAGCTGATTCCAACCTTTGTTTAATGTAATATCAAAATTCCAGGTTATGCTAAACTCATCATCAGAATCAGATTCCTCCCCTTTAATAGTCACCGATTTGTTACAATAAATAAGAATACAAGTTGCATCTCCTATTCTTGGAACATCTGCAAAAATATCTGCGGTATTTGAAAGCCACAGATAGCCTTTAGAAACTTTGTTTTTGAAACCTTCTACAAAAACTCCATCACCGTTACTGACTAAAGCATCTTCGTCAGATACGGTGCCTGAAAAATCATCTTCCAACAATGTTTCATAAATAGAGTTCAGATCTTTATCCTCAACATTATCAAGTGTAAAAGTTAGGTCTGTTTCATTTACTTTAGCTGAACTAACTATTTTACCACCACCATTTGATGTATCTTCAATTGTTAATTCTATTGAATCAATCTGACTTAATAAAGTTGAATCAAATTCGGTTGTTACCTCACCACTGGATGACATACTGAATCTAGCAGTGTCTTCCGAAGAATTAATATCATTATCATCACAACTTAATAACGATAAGGAAATGAACAGCACAATTAATGCTGAGTTTAAATACTTTTTCATTTGTACATATTTTGTTTAAAAATTAGAATTCATATGAATTTTCCTGCAAAAGTATACTTACAATTGACTTTTTGGTCAAAAAAAATAGTCCCATTCTCAAATGGGACTATTTTTTTTATAAATTGACGACAAAATGTAATTAAATACAAAACTTATAAAATCATTGTTTCACTTTGTTTACAGTTTTCAATAAACTTCACCGGGGAAATCCCGTAATGTTCAGAGAATTGTCTGTAAAAAGTTGTACGGGAGGAAAACCCGCATTCGAACATTAACTCTTTCACTGTTTTTTGGGATTTTTGTGAAGCAAGTAATTTGAAATGTTCAAGACGTAAAAAATTAATATATTCTCTGAAACCTGTAAAACCGGCGCTTTTTATTGCCTTACAAATTTCATCTTCATTATGCTTGAATTCTACAGATAAATCCTGCAATGAAAAATCGGTTTTTTTGTACAAGTTATGCTCTTTCAGGTATTTTTCAACTTCATAAAATACCGGGGCTATATTTGGTTTATCAGAAACTTCATTTTCAACACATCCTAAATGAATAGACAACGGATTTTCGGAACGGAGATATAAAACCGACATTGTAATTGCAAATATTATAGAACAGATGCCGAATGCATTGAAGAAAAACACATTAATAGTTAATGTAAAAAAAACATATAAAAAAAGCAGCAAGAAATTAAAAACTAAAAACAAATACATGTTCAGGCTCATTTTTCGGTATGTTTTTTTACTTAAAACCGGATACATAAAATATGTAAGCGGTATGACGATTGAAATTAGAAATGTAATTACACGTAACCGTATATTAAATTCGCTGAAATGTTGAAAAATCTGAGCTATTGAATGAACTTCCGTAAGCTCGGGATTAGAAATAAGATATGTAATAGTTAAAGCAAAAACCGAAAAGAATGGCAGTAAAAAAACTATTATTCTTTTTCTGTTCAGATAACCCGGGCGAAGTGACGCAACGGGAAACAAAGAAACAAAAGTTGCCGGTGCAAACCACTTCAGCATCTTTTCTATATTCAACAGATCCACATATTCGTATTTTGGATTTTGAAGACTTGTAAAAATCCAATCAATATTTTCCCAAGAAAAAAAGAAGCCGATAATTATAGAAATTACACCCCAAAAAAGACGGGGTTTATTACCTTTTGCCCGAAAGATAAGAATTACCCCCATAACAATGGCAATAAAATCAGCAATTAATTCTATAATTAGTTCAAACAGGTTCATAAAAATATTCAAATCTGTAAAATCAGATATACTTCTGTATGATAAATATTTAATTTCTCGTAAACTAAAAAAGTAATTATAGTTTGAGAGTTTTAGCAATTATTTAAATTAAAATATGCATATTACTCTATTAATTATAAAACAAGAATAAAAAAAAGAGCCACTCAATTGTAGCTCTTAAAATGATAAGAATTTAAAGTTTTCTGTCAGTTCTTTTTGACTGTTTTCAGTACATCCTGATTTATCACTACAGGATATTTTTTGAGAAGCATTTCTATCCATTCTTTTTCAAGATATTCCTGATAATCGGCAGTAACAAGTCCGCGAACATCAGTATAATCTTCAGGCATAAATTTCAGGTTTTTACCGGTTACAAATACGTATGGAAATTCTTCAGATGGCGTTAGCGGAGCTTTCGATTTGAAGATAAATTTGTCAACATATTTATTTTCGCCCTGAGCGTAAATGCCTTTATCAATTTTTACATATTGAATGCTGTCATTCAAGCGCAAACGCAGGTATTTGTCAAGTGAGTCTGTATGAAGTTTTTTCACCATAATTTGAGCCGATTTCATGGTCTGCTTGTTTTTGGCCTGAATTATTCTGCCTTTGAAATGCTGTTTTTCCCACTTGTAATCCTGTTTGTTTTCATTGAAGTATTTTGCAAGGCCTTCAGTATCACGGCTTGCTTTTTCCCAAACTTCTTTATTGCTAACTTCGAAAAGTAAAATGCCATCGTGATATTCCTGCATCAGGAATCGGAAGTCTTCATATTTTTTTTCAAGTTGTGAGTCTTCATATTCAAGAATTGATTTATCAGCAAAAGCCGAAAGTTTTTCGTTGATAATATCACTGTAATGTGTTTTGTCACTAAAAGTATTTTTCTCGAGATATACAGCGAAATCAGCCTGAGAATAATTTTTTCCTGCTATCGTCAAAATTGGTTTATTAAGTTTAGCAGCTTCAGCTTTGAAAGTTGAATCAGTCAATGTTTTATTTTCAAGGAGTTTTTCAAAATCCTTTACATTTTCTTTAATTATGCTGAAATTATATTCTTGTTTCAGTTTTGAAATAAAAGCCTGCTGACCGAGATTTGCCCTCTCATCTCTTTTTACACGTCGTTCGATTTCAGCTTTTAAGTTTTCGTAAGTTTCTATTCCTTTTTTATCAAGCAATTTAATAATATGCCAGCCATATGCCGAACGAATTGGCGCTGACACATCGCCAATATTTTTCAAAGCAAACGCTGCATTTTCAAACTCAGGAATCATACGTCCTGTGCCAAACCAGGGAAGTTCGCCATTTTTTGTTGCCGAACCGCGATCTTCGGAATGCTCTGAGGCAAGTTTTCCAAAATCATCGCCATCCAACACACGCTTATACAATGAGTCGATAGTAGTTTTGGCATTCGCGTTTTTAACTTCGTCGTCTTCGGCTGTAAATCGCATAATATGCGCGACGAGAATTTCGCCAAGAGAATTTCTGCGGGCATGAACCTTAATTATATGATAACCGAAAGCTGAACGTACCGGATTCGAAATTGTTCCCGAAGGTGTGTTGTATGCCATATTTTCGAAAGGATATACAGTACGAAAAGCTGAAATCCAACCGATATGTCCTGCATTTTCAGATGCAGACTGGTCTTCGGAAACTTCTTTGGCTACTTTACCAAAATTTTCTTTATTTAATCTTTTCTGTATGTTTTTGATTTTATTCCATGCAGCAAGTGTATCAGCAGGTGAAGCGCCCTGTTGCACCCGAATTAAAATATGACTTACATCCACATCTTCTTTCATGCGGTTATATGCTTCGCGTAAAACTTCCTCATCAACCTTTGAATCGGTGAGATAAGGTTTTGTAAGTTGCGAACGATAGCCTGCAAGTTCGTTAATAAACGATTTGGTCGTGTCAATTCCCTGTGCTTTAGCTTCTTCAACTTTTAATTTGAAGTTTACGAATAAATCAACGTATTCGTCGAGTGTTTTTTTATCAAGAGAATTGTTCGAATTGTTTTTGTTGTAAATGTATTCGAACTCCGATTTCATCACCGGATTTCCATTGATAGTCATCAAAACAGGATCTTTTGTTTGAGATGATATTGTAACTGCCGTAAAAAGTAGAGAAATAAAAAATAATTTTGGTTTCATAACTGGTAACACAATTAGTTTTTATGAGATTTTGAATCAGATTAACGTTCAAAAATACAACTATGTTGTTGAACAAATGAAAAATTTTAAGATTTTTTTCATTCTCCGCGACTATAATTAGGAGCTTCGCTTGTAATTGCCACATCGTGAGGATGACTTTCAGCTACTCCTGCACCTGTTATTCGGGTAAATTTAGCATTATGAAGTTCATAAATATTTGTAGCTCCGCAATATCCCATTCCGGCACGCAATCCGCCTATCATTTGATATATTACTTCAAACAAAGAACCTTTAAAAGGAACTCTGGCGGAAATGCCTTCGGGAACAAGTTTTTTAATGTCGGCTTCCATATCCTGGAAATAACGATCTTTCGAACCTTTTTCCATAGCTTCGAGCGAACCCATACCTCGATAGGATTTGAATTTACGTCCGTTGAAAATAATGGTTTCTCCAGGCGATTCTTCTACGCCTGCAAAAAGTGAACCTGCCATAACGGTTGATGCGCCTGCTGCAAGAGCCTTTACAATATCGCCTGAATAGCGTAAGCCTCCATCGGCAATAACCGGCACATCGTAATTTTTTAGTGCTTTTGACACTTCATATATCGCAGTTAGTTGTGGTACACCTACACCGGCAATCACACGGGTTGTACAAATTGAACCCGGACCAATTCCAACCTTTACGGCATCGGCTCCGGCTTCGGCAAGAGCAACAGCAGCCTCGGCAGTAGCAATATTTCCGACAATAAAATCAATTTGTGGATAACGAAGTTTAGCTTCCTTCAACGTTTCTATCACACCTTTTGAATGTCCGTGCGCTGTATCAATTACAATTGCATCAACATCGGCTTCAACCAATGCATCTATTCGTGTAAAAACATCAGACGTTACACCCACACCGGCAGCCACTCTGAGTCGGCCATTGGCATCTTTCGATGCCATAGGTTTGTCTTTAGCCTTCGTTATGTCTTTGTATGTGATTAATCCTACTAATTTATTGTCTTTATCAACCACCGGAAGTTTTTCTATTTTATGCTGCTGAAGTATATCGGCAGCTGCTTCAAGATTAGTGGTATGTGTAGTTGTTATCAGATTTTCACGTGTCATTACTTCGTCAATACGCGTGTTCATATCGCGGTGAAAACGCAAATCACGGTTTGTAACAATCCCGACAAGATAACATTTATCATCAACAACAGGAATTCCACCGATTTTAAATTCTGCCATCATGGCAAGTGCATCTTTAACAAGTGCGCCTTTTTTTATTGTAACAGGATTTGATATCATACCATTTTCGGCACGTTTTACAGCATAAACCTGTTTGGCTTGTTCCGCTATCGACATATTTTTATGTATAACGCCAATACCACCTTCACGCGCGATGGCAATAGCCATTTTTGCTTCAGTTACCGTATCCATTGCGGCAGAAACTATAGGAGTTTTCAATTCAATACGGCGTGAAAAAAGGGATGATAGATCAACTTCACGGGGAAGAATTTCGGAGTAGGCAGGTACAAGCAATACATCGTCGAAGGTAAGTCCTTCAAATTGAACTCTTTCAGCAATAAATGACATAGGATTATATTTTAATTTATTTAGTGAAGCTATGAAAAATATTGCCTGCAAATGTACGCATTTTTTCCGGTTTGAGAAAATGGATATCTTTTTAAATAGGAAAATCACAAATCTTTTAAGTTATAAAAATGATTACAAAAAAATCTATATAAAATATTTTCATGTGCAATTTTATAATTTGACATTAATTCATTTCTAAAAAATGTTTGCAGAAACGCTTTGTCCTCAATTTTATGTATTTTGTCCACTTTATTACTGATTTAAAGTTATATTTTTGTTATTGAAAAAATCCCGATTTTTCCATCAATGTAAAAAACAAAAAAATTATTATTACATAATTAAAAAGCAATCATGAATACAAATTTTATTAAGGCGTTACCTTTTTTATTTTTACTTTTTTCCTTCAATATTTTTGCTCAACAGCAAAAAGCCACAGCTGTTGTTAATGCCGATCAGGGCAAAATGATAATCGACAAACATATTTACGGACATTTTGCGGAACATCTCGGACGCTGTATTTACGAAGGAATTTGGGTGGGCGAAAATTCGACAATTCCAAACACCAATGGCTATCGCAATGATGTTGTGGCTGCTCTCAAAAAAATCAATATTCCCAACCTGCGTTGGCCCGGTGGTTGTTTTGCCGATGAATATCATTGGATGGATGGCATCGGACCACGCGATAAACGCCCTAAAATGATTAATACGCACTGGGGTGGCGTGGTGGAAGATAACTCTTTTGGCACACACGAATTTCTGAATCTCTGTGAGTTACTGGGCACAGAACCTTATATCTGTGGAAATCTTGGAAGTGGTTCCGTTGAAGAAATGTCGAAATGGATTGAATACATGACTTTCGATGGTGAAAGCCCTATGGCAAATCTGCGTAAACAAAACGGACGTGAAAAGCCATGGAAAGTGCGCCTTTTTGGTGTGGGTAATGAAAACTGGGGCTGCGGTGGAAATATGACGCCCGAAGGTTATGCTGAAAATTACCGTCGCTACGCAACTTATGTGCGCAACTATGGTCAGAATCAGGTGTATAAAATTGCCGGTGGCGCCAATGTAGATGATTACCGATGGACAGAAGTTTGTATGAAAAATATTCCTCACCACATGATGCAAGGCATTTCATTACACAACTATACTTTTACTGAAGGTTGGACTAATAAAGGTGATGCAACAGGTTTTAATGAAGAACAATATTTCAAAGTATTGCTCAACGGGAATCGCATGGAAGAACTTATTACACGTCATACAGCCATAATGGATCAATACGATCCACATAAACGCATTTCGTTGGTAGTAGATGAATGGGGCGCTTGGTATAACGTCGAAAAAGGAACAAATCCCGGCTTTCTTTATCAACAAAACACACTTCGCGATGCCATTTTGGCCGGAAGCATTCTGAATATTTTCCATAAACATGCCGACAGGGTAAAATTTGCAAATATTGCTCAAATGGTAAATGTGCTTCAATCGATAATCCTGACCGATAAGGAAAAAATGATTCTGACACCTACATATTATGTTTTTGATATGTACAAAGTGCATCACGATGCTACTTTACTGCCTATGGAAATTAATACAGGAGAATATGGATTTGGTCGGCGCAAATTACCCAATATCACTTCTACGGCCTCGGTGGATAAAAATGGCGCTGTACATATTTCATTTGTGAATATCGATCCGAAAAATGAAATTGAAATTACTTGTGATATTCGTGGAGCTAAAGTAACAAAAATGACTGATGGACAAATTATCACCGGGAAAGTAATTGACAGCCACAATACTTTTGACAATCCCTACGAAGTGCAACTCGAGAATTTTAAAAATGCCAAATTCAAAAATGGTACACTTGCGCTGAAACTTCCTGCAAAGTCATTAGTAACGATAGAATTGAAATAGTACATCACCCCCAAGAGGATGTATCAAAAGAGTGTTTTGAACGCAAATTACTCAATCCCGAATGCCATCGGGACACAAATATAATTATTTCATATTTTTGTAAATATCTGAAATATAATCAATTATAATTTCTGTAAATTTGCGTTCTCCTTGCTTTTGAGACATTTTCCGATAAACCCTCTCCCCAAAATAATAGGTGGAAAAAAAAAGGGAATTATAACTAAGCCATATGTCAATGAACATATTATATTGAAAAAATGAAATAGTCTTTGTGGACGATTTTTCAATCTGAAATCATGAATAAAAAAACATTCTCACTTTTGCTTTGTTTGATGTTGACTTTCAACGTTTTTGCACAAACTTATCCTGTCCCATCCGTCAATCCGTGGAAGGACGATTATCGTGATATTTCAGGAATTGAACATTACGGGAAATGGGGAACCTACAATGTACACGATCCGGCTGTGATGCGCGTAGCCGACACATATTACATGTATAGCACAGATGCAATTTATTTCCAACGCAGAAATAATGGTGAACGTCGTCAAGATATAAAACATGGGAATATTCAGGTACGTTCGTCTAAAGATTTGGTTCATTGGAAATTCGAAGGTTGGGCTTTCGATTCAATTCCGGCGGAAGCAAAACAATGGGTTTGGGATAATAATCAGAACAAAGGAGCTACTAATATTTGGGCGCCATTTCCTGTGCAGTATGGAGAAAAGTTCAGATTGTATTATTGTGTGTCGGCATTTGGTATGCAATCTTCCTATATTGGTTTGGCTGAATCGGATTCGCCACTCGGACCATGGACGATGAAAGGCGAAGTGGTAAAAACCCGTCGTGGACACCGAATGAACGCCATCGATCCAAGTATTATTACTGACCCGGAAACAGGAAAAATGTGGATGCATTACGGTTCATATTTTGGAGGTTTATATGTGGTAGAGCTAAATCCAAAAACCGGAAAGACTTTTACTTACGATGATCAGGGCATATTAGTAGCTCGACGTGCTAATTATAAAAAAGATAATCTCGAAGCGCCTGAAATCATTTATCATCCTTCCTTCAAAAAATATTATCTTTTTACTTCTTATGATCCTTTAATTACGACCTACAATGTGCGTGTAGGACGTGCGGATAAACCTGAAGGTCCTTTTTTTGACTTTTTCGGAAAAGATTTACGCGATACAACCAATAATTATCCTGTGATTACCCATCCTTATCAGTTTAAAAACCATCCGGGTTGGGCGGGCGTAGGTCATTGTGGAGTATTTAACAATGAAATTGGCGATTTTTTTATGGCACATCAGGGAAGACTTTCCCCTGAGAATCAACTTATGGTGCTTCACATCCGCGAACTGAAATGGACTACCGATGGCTGGCCTGTGGCTTCACCACAACGTTATACAGGAAAAGTTACTCCGAAAAATATTGTTTCGGGAAGTTCAAAACCCAAATCGGACATATCAAAATATAAAACAAATAAATTCCGAAACATCGAAACACTACACCCGAATGATCTTCCGGGACAATGGGAAATAATTCGCATTCAGGATACCAAAACCGACCGTCAGCTTGAGTTCGGACAAATACTATGGGGCGAAGGTGAACTGCGCCCTACAGAAATTAACCAGTCGAAGGATGTAGAATTTCTTCAGAACGGCAGTATGAAAGGTTCAGATGGGAAATGGAAGTATAATGCAAAACATGGTCTTAGACTTATCCTTAAAAACGAAACCATCAGCAATTTGATTGTATTTTCAGGCCACGATTGGGAAAACCAAACTGAAACTTTGCTTTTCACCGGATTGGACAATAATGGTTGTTCGGTATGGGGGAAAAAAGTAAAGTAAAATTTTCTGAAAACTTTTTTACAAACAAAAACTCATCAAAATACAAAATTTCTATATCGGTTTATCGGAATAAAAATCACAACTAACTGCTGAATCAGAAAATCTCATTTACGATTTTTTTTAAAAAATATTTAAGAAAATCTTTGCTGTTTGATATGGAAAACCGCATTGTATGCTAAATACCTGTTTCAATTTAATTCAAAATTAATCTATCAAAGTAGAACTATATTAACATTTAAAATCAAGCGAAACACAATCGTTTAAATAAAATTTAAGCCTAAATATTTATTTGTCATTTTACTTTTTCACCGATAGTACCCTAAACACGAAATCCACAATTCATCCTCTGACATTTTATTGCCTTTGTGCTAATAATAGAAATTTTCAAAAAAAAAATAACAAATTAAATGATTTGAAATTTTCCGGAGCATTATTCTCCTCTCATTGTAATTAAATCGGTTTGTCCTGACAAAACTTCTATACACAATTTTACCGAATCGCCAATTGCAGCATCAATGTCATCGTCGGTAACTCTCAATTTATTTTCAATTATGTTTTTATCTATAAATGTGTTTGCTGTCTGAATTTTGGAAAACGAAACTAAATCCAACCCGGACTCTACTCCTTTCGATGTCAACTCTTTCATTATTTGCTTTGCCTTCATCCGAAAAAGAAAAGCAGGTATGGTTATTACTTTTCGTTGAGGCATATTCATGTATTTATGAAAAATAGCAAGCATCTCTTTCCAACTCAGATTAAACCAGCCAACAGGATAACAAACGCCACCTTTACCGTTTTCGAGTGCTCCTGCAACAGCTTGTGCTACCTGCCGAACAGTTACCATAGTTGTACCACCCTTCGGATACAAAGTTACAAATTTCATATTTTTGATAATTTCAACCAGAAAGGTCCATACAGGTTTCCGCCCGGGCTGTGCACCGAAAATGTAAGGAAGTTCAAGTATCATTACATCCATTCCATTACCGTTAAAAGTCATAGCAACTTCCTCCTGAATAATGCGACTTCTTATATATGGATGTTTCACTGCAAGTTGCAAATCAGGCCATTTTTTAGCAAAGTAGGCAAAATAAGATCCTAAAACCACCACGCGCTTTACTCCTGAAAGTTTTGCGAATTTCAACATTCGCTTCACCGGCTTAACATTAAATTTCATGTAGTAATCCATAATCGGTGCTGGAAACTCAATCCTTTCGTCCACTCCGGCCGCAAAAACAAAACCATCGCAACCCTTAAATGCAGCCCTTAACTTATCATCGGTCATTGTTAAAAAATTTCCGAGCGTTAATTCCATTTCTTCTGGAATATTTGCATTTTCCGGAATTGGAGGTAATGCAACAGAGTGTACTTTATGACCACGACTTATAAGTTCTGCTGCGCTTGCCGAACCTAATAAACCTGTGCCGCCTGCGATGAATATTTTCATGGAAAATTTGTTACAATTTCATTGACAAAAAAAGAAATACGATAACTCCATAACCTTAACCTGAGTTAACTCAAATAGTGTAAGTATATGTTTAATTTTCAATAAAGAATCACTTTGGTGCTGAACTGTGATTCTGAATTCTTAATATTCAAAATATAAACTCCTTTTTTATCGAAAGGAATTTTTAATTCTCCCGAAGTTGCTTTGGAGTTATAAATACAAATCCCGGAAGTATTATAAATTCTGATTTGTTCATTCCCCTTTAGTGCGCTAATATTTAATACATTACCAGCAATAAAATATTTAACGGTTTTATCGAATAATTCAGTTACCTTTGTGTCTATTGAGGTTTTAGCCATCGCGGTTTCCGATACTTTCGAAGTTGCTCCAAGGTGCGTTGCTCTTATATTGTAATAATATTGAGTGTTTTCTTTAAGACTTCCAACTACATATTCAATGCCTTGAACAGCTTTATCACGAAGCATGTAAATCGTATCCTGACTCCCGTAAGTAGCGCTCACATCATCAAGAGCTAAATTTCCTGATCCAACTTTTTTATATGTAATGCGAAATGCTTTTAAGTTTTGTGTATTCCGAAAATTATAAACGGGATATGTTTTTGCTGTGGTTCCCCTATACGGCACACTATCAACTCTAATCCAGTTATTATTATTAAAACCATCGATAATAAACCATGAGCCGATAGATGCAGATGGGAAACGGTACATAAAAGCAAACTTAGAAACTGTTTGAGGATAATTTTTGGTTTGAAGCCATTCACCATTGATTTTGAGTTGTACCGAAGGAGGTAATAAGCCGGAACTTGCGGTAGTGGTGTAATTTCCGCTTGCAGTACCAGTCCAACCTGTGGGGAGTGGAGTCCCCGAACTTCCTACATTCGGGAATCCCTCAACATCAGTTGTATCAGCCGATCCTGTGAGTTCAAAAACATTCAACAGATAGCCCGAAGCATAAGGTGTTTGCTCCCAGTTCGCAGTAAAGCTGTTTGGCGTGATATTGGTAGGTTCCATCGCAAGCGGAATTTCAAGGGATGAAGTCCGAATTTGCATGGTATTAACCGATGGAACGGTAACGCCTGAACGCATCGACACCACACTTAATGTGTATGTCGTTTCAGGAGCAAGATTAGTTACTGTGAGAGTATTTTCAGTCCCGGTAAAATAATCTTTTAGTATATAATTTTTTTCAGATGTAAGATTCATGGTATGCGAACCAAGCATATTGAAATTATCAACGGGAAAGGTTATCCATTCGTTTTCGTTGTAATTTGTGGTGGGATGCGTTAAAGAAGCTTTACGGGCGAGCGAAAGATTTTCGCCCCAGTAAACCTCCGGTCCTGCATTGGCTGTGCCCACTACATCAATAATAATTCCACTCCGAACCAACGCCACGGCGTCGTTTCCATTAAAACTTACAATAGAATCGCTAAACATATGTGCTTTTGCCTGCAAATCGGTATTTGTTGAAGAGCGCGCTATAATTACAAAAGTTTGTTTATCGTTGAGTATTCCTGTTAGCGGCACGGTAAAACCAAAACTTCCTGCTCCGTTAGATTGTCGCTGAATACTGTATTTTGATAAATCAACAGGTTTTCCTGTTCCATTGTAAATTTCGAGCGCTTTGTTCCAGCTTGTACCTTCTACATAAGCCGAAATTATCAAATCACCGGCAACTTCATCACCTTCGTATAAATTCAGTTTATATTGTGTGGCAAACGGATCGGCAATCCATTCCAATTTTCCGCCAACCGGTGTAATTTCCGAAGGTTCGAGTATCATAAAATCGGGAGAAGCCAGCGCTTTTACGGGTATTAGCAGTTGCTCTTTCAGTCCGCCACCGGAAATAACAATAGTATCACGAACAGAACCTCCTTTGGTTGGCGAAAACGAAATTGAAATGTTTGTACCTTCAATTAAATCAGCTGCCGGAATATGGGGATTTAAAATCTGTAAAAATGGATGATTGCCTTTAAGCGATACATCAACGGATGAAGTGATATTATATCCTTTTATGCTCAATGAGCGGCTTAGTGTATTGTTGGTGAGAGTTACACCCATATCAAGTCTATTACCAGGACGCGGTGTTACAAGAAACGCATCGGTTTCTGTAGGGAATGGAAAAACGTTTACAGTATCGGCATCCCAAATATAACTTGCCAACGAAGGATAATCAATAAAAGGATTACGGTTACCCTGAATATTATAAACTGCCTCGTTTCGTTTCAGTTCTTTTTCACTCACGGGGTCTTGAGCATGCCATTTCAGTAATAAATCCAATGCCCAACGCTTCCAAACAGGATAAGCATTATTATCGAGCATGGGCGAATTAAACAATGGCGCTAAATCCTGATAAATCGTAGAAATATAAAAATACGAACGCGCAAAATCACCTTTGTATTCATCGGCAGGCTCGAAACTATTTCCTGTATAATCTACACCAAAACCATTTAAACCAATGGATGTAACTCCATTATAAAACCACGGAGTGCCTTTAACTTCACCAAGCGGCAAATTATTTTTTGTCGAATTTGCACTTCCATCGGCAGGATAAAGATGAAAAAGGTCTTTGTAAGCAAAGTTTACATGTCCGCCCCACCAACTTTTTGGGAACGAATGCTCAATATGCATTCCGTTAATCGAGAAAAACTGATTGAAATAACGAATGGAATCGGAATACATATCCCAAACGGAATTATCGTCATTCCGATCAGTGTAATAAAAACCCGCCCATGTAAATCCCGCACCTGAGCCGTAATCGAGCACTTGTACAGGTTTTCCGAACTGATAAAGAGCTGTTTTAAGTTCAGCTTTTTTTTTGTTTTGTGCCTGATAATAATATCCTGCGGGTATTGTGGCTGATAAAGTGATGGTAAAAAACCAAAACGCTATTATTGATAATAACAATTTTCTTTTTGTATTCATATTCAGTGCTGAGTTATGAAAAAATCTACCACAGATGCAGAATAATTAAATGTTACTAATCAGCCCCTTAACCCCTGTTTATCCCGATTTTTTTATCGGGAGGGGAACTTTGGAACAATAATCAACATTATGCGGTATATTTGGCTGTTTTTTTTGCAAAAGTTTTGACACTTTAAATCTGTAATTATCCCAAAACGCTCTGTAAAGCATTTTAAAGTGCTGAGTAGTTACGATTATTTTTACTTTAGATTTATTTTCTATTTGCTGATAGTAAATTTGGTGATACTTCGGCGATTACCGTTTTCCAATTGCAAAAGATACATACCATTATTTAAACCTGAAACATCAATAGAAGCCGGTGAAGTCAAATTACTGACATTCAGAACTTGTCCGCTCATTGAAATGACTGTGCATACAAATTCCGGCTCATCAGTAGTAATATTAAGAACATCGGTAGCAGGAACGGGCGAAACGTTAAATACAATACGCAGTTCATCAACTCCTGAAGTAAACGACCATTCAATGCCTTTTTTACTTCCCCAAATGTGCTCGGCAAGCATTGGGTAATCGATAAATGGATTGCGGTTTTTTTGGTGAACTTCTACGGCATTATTACGATCAATTTCTTTTTGTGAAACAGGATCTTGTCTGTGCCACTTCAAAAAGAGATTCACACTCCATTCAGAAAGTGAAGGATATGCAGTTTTATTAAACGAATCGCCACCAATAGTTGTCATTATATTCTGATATCGGGTTGCAAAATAGAAATAAGTACGCGCAAAATCACCTTTAAACTCATCATCTGGTTCAAAAACAGTTCCTGAATAACCTGCAAATGTGCAACTCCCGAGCTTTCCTTTTCCCTTGTATAGAGTAGTTCCGTTAGCACATTCACCAAACGGATAATTACTTCTTTGTCCGTTTACTTTTCCATCAGTAGGGTATATATGAAATGCATCGCTTACCATAGGGGATGCTTCGTTAAACCAGCTTTGAGGTATAGAATGTTCCCGATTGTAACAGTCGCAAACAGTTGAATAATTTCCGCATTTTTTTACTCCGGGCGTCCAAGTACAGGTTGAATACATATCCCAAACATTTCCTGTAGAAGTTACATCGCTGGTTTCATATATTGTATATAGATATGCATAAGAATTTGTAGTATATCCACTCGAAATAATTGAATAAAGTTGTGTTTTTAACTGCGCATCAGCTTTTCCTACAGTAGCATCGTAATAACCGGTTTTGGGTTGGGAATAAGCGAAAAAAGAGACAAGAAGAAATAAAATTGTTGTTTTAAAGTAATTTTGATTCATCGATAGAGAAAATTAATATTTAAAAAATGTGTTGATATTATTTTAACAAACAAAGTTAATGGTTTTAAGCCGAAAAATTAATTTTTTCAGTATAAATAACCAAATCTTAACTTTTTAGTAATACCAGTAATCGTTGTTTTGGCAGGTTTTACAATTGAATTCTTTTATAGGGATGCGGTATTCAAGCATAATTTCGTGTGTGCCATACGATTGAAATCCGGGAATAAAGCTGTAATCGTAGGCATAACCAACTCTTAAATCGGGCAAAAGCATAAAACCCAAAAGCGCGGAAAGTTGTTTTGTAGTTCTGAATGTAACACCTATATCAAACAATTCTTTTGCGCCGTGCATCAATCCTGTTGGATTTTTAAACCGCAAGCCCGCATTGACTTCTGCCACAAACAAATTACTGCGGTTTACACATTGCAAACCTATATGATAATTCATCAACTCCGAATCGGAATTTTTGTAAATAATATATGCATAGCGATGATTGTTGATAAGATAATCGGGTGATTCGGCAAAAAGCGAAAATAAATGCGTAGTAGAAATTCCGGCTACAAAATTGCGATTCTGAAATTCAAACCCGATATTAGCATCGGGACTAATCACACGTTTTACTTCATAAATAAGCGATGGATCGAGAATAGTTTCCGGCTCAAAGCCATTAGCGTTTAAAGAGCGGGAAAAAACTCCGGCTGAAATTCCCATAGAAAAGAAATTTTCGTATCTGTCCATCATTCTGAAAGCATACAAAATGCTCGGATTTATAGCCTGTGTTAATCCTATTTTATCGGCAGTAACTGATAATCCGAAACCTGAATTGAGATTTTCGCTAAAACCGGAAGTTTGAAAATTAATCACTTTTGGCGCTCCCGTAAAGCCTGCCCACTGATTGCGCACATTAGAAAATAAATAAACGTAACCCTGACGAACAATTGATGCCGGATTATAATTTGCACGGTTATTCCAATGCGTAACCATGCTTATATCTGCCTGAGAAAAAGATTTTATACTTATAAAACAGGCAAAAAGTATAAATATTACTCTACTCATTGCCTTTAGCGTATTAAAGTTACAAAACCTTTCCGGGTTTTTGGTGTTCCGTAAGGGTCGGTATAAGTTGCATGAAAAAAGTAAGTATCGGGAGGTAAATCCTTGCCTGAATTTCCAAATTTCCCGTTCCAGCCTTCGTTACCTTTATAAACTACCAAACCATATCTGTCAGTAATTAAAACATCAATTCCTGCAAGATATTTATCGTTGATTCCATCAGCGTTTGGCGTGAAAACGTTAGGAAAAAACGGACCGACAACAACAGTACGATAAGCCACACTATCGCATCCATATTCATTCACTGCTCGTAAAGTTATAGTTTTTAGCTCATTCAATTGCGTAAGTCCGGTATATTTGTGCTGAACTGTGTTTTTCATTGCGTCTTCATTTCCATCGCCAAAATCCCAGTAATAATTTACATCGGTTTCCTGTGGAACGAAACACTGAATTTCGTTATGTCTGCTATCAATCAGCTCCGGCATAACCGTAAAGCCGGTTTTTGGCAAATCAATTTCGCGTACATTTATACTGATAGATTTTTCGCAACCACGTTTATTTTTTCCCTTTACAGTATAAATTCCCGGTTTATTAACCATAACCGATGAAGAAGTTGAGTTAAGATTATCCCATTGATAAGAAATTGCACCTTGAGAATTAAGCGTAACACTTTGGTATTTACAAAAATATGTATCAGCGGTTGCTGTAAATTCCCAATCAGGTTCTTCGATAATTGTTTTATACTTGGATGTGGAACACTCTTCGCCACTGGTAAAACCTGTCAGTTCAAGTAAACCACCGGGAGCAGCAACTGTAACGGAATCATCCCAACTTATAATGTTTCCATTTAATTTCCAAACATAATGATCGGCGCCATAGCCTTTCAATGTAGTTGTGCCACCCGGACAATATGTACTGTCGCCTAAAATCTTTACTAGTGGAGGATAAAATGTTTCAACCATTTTTGAAAATGTGTCGATGCAAGACGAAGGCGGATTTGTAACTTTTAGTTTTACTTTTACCCAACCCGAAACAGATACAAATTGATGAACAGGTTGTGCCTCTGTAGAAGTTGTTCCATCCCCAAAATTCCAGTGATATTCCAGTTTACCATGTGTTGGCAGTTCATTCACATAAAACCTTAAAGTGTTATTCAGATTATTACAGTCGATGCGATCGTGGGCAAAAGCCGCATTTGGTTCATAACGGTAAACTGTGGTATTAAGTGTAATTTCGCATCCGGTAGCTGAAATTAGCGAACAAGAATATCTGTCGCCTTCGGCAGGATTATTTATTGTTAAAGTGCGTTCATTTCCTACTGCTACATTTTCTGCATTTCGCCATTCGTAAAATTCAAATCCGAAAGGTGCATTTAGTTTAGCATATGTATTACCTCGGCAATAATCTACGGTAATATCCATTGGCAAACATTCGGCTGCAAAATAGGCATAGCCAAAGTGCCCGCTTCGGCGACAATTGGCAGACATAAATTCAATAGTAATTTTTTTTCCTATATAACTGGAAAGGTTTATTCCTACTGCAGTCCAGTCGCGCCAGTAAAGATAAACCGGTGTCCCGCCTGAATTTGAATACACTCTTCTTTGCCATCCGCCAACTCTTGCATTGCTCGCATAAACATCATAATTGGCACAATCGGGAATTAAATTTCCGTTTTCATCGTAAATAGTTAATTTAAATCGTGGTTCATCAATAGTTTGATGGTCGGCATTGTTAGGATCGTGTAAAACTACTGCAAAATGCATTATTATCAGAGCATTTTCACTTGAAACATCAAGGTCATATAGCAAGCTTTGATGTAGCCCTCCATTTCCACGATAAGTTGATCCAAGTTTAGCAGAAGCAGTAAAACCATCAGGAATCATTTTGAGAATATTGCCTCCAACAGTTGCATCATATCCCTGAGTAGTAATTATTTCATGACGATTGGTTAAAAATCCTGCAACCGGAGGTGTATATGTTCCATCCTGTTTATCAACCCAGGTATATCCCGTCCAGTTTGTGAAATTTTTCTGTTCGAATCCAAGATTTGAACAATAAGGCTCGCTTGCTGAAAGTAAATTCAGAAACAAGAATAAAGTTATTGACAAAAAAATGTATTTAACTGATTTCATTCAGCGGATTAATTCATTTTTCAACATTGACCGACAAAAATAATAATTATTGGGAATGAAATATCCAAATTGAGGAAAGAAGCAGAAAAAATTGGGTAAATTTTCAGTAATTAAAAATCTTGTTATTTTATTTTTGAAAGAAAAATCATAATTTTAAAACATTGTTGTCCGATAAAAATCGGGATTTAGTTTAATGTTAATGTAAAACCTATGT